>CAISUK010000452.1 GCA_903888645.1 uncultured Pseudomonadota bacterium
GCGGGTCTCTTGGCTTGGTAACCAGAGACTCCCCCAAAGGGTTCGTTTGTTCAAGTTCCCCGAGGGGGATCACCCCTCGTCCATCACGCTGCTTGATCAACTACGCGGCAAATTCCATCGAGATTGTTGACCGTACTGAATAACACGCCACAGTTGTCGACGCAGTTTCGCCGAGTGTTCGGCAATCTGGAATAGCGCATCGAGCCCGATCTCGTCCTCAATGCCGGAAACATGATCGAACATAGTAATGTCTCGGGAACTGACTCTTCACCTCGGCTCATGCTTAACTGGCACATGACGCGAGGCCAGACGGTCCGCGTCGGCACATCGGAAGGTCATCGTCCGCCAAGCATCTTCGAGAAATCGGCCGACAATCGCTATGTCGTCAATGGCATTTTGCTTGACCAAGCCTATCTTGCCAGCGGTCAGGTGCGACCGGAAAGCATTCGCGCGAGCGAGATCGGCCATCTGGCTGACTTCCCTGCGTTGCGCGGGAGCATCGATTTGCGCCTGTTTCACGAACGAGTGGGCGGAATTTCCATTCTTACTGGGTTGCCAGCACCGTCGTACGTGCCCAACCGCGTTTGGCGGTCGCAGTGGGAGTCCAGGCCTGCCAGTCGCTCGCAGAAAGCGAACGCCGCCCACCGCTCCTCTGTACACTTCTGCCGAAGGCAGCCTTTGAGAACATCGCCATGGCGAGTCGGCTGCTGGCTGCACCGCTCAGCGCACTATGGCTCGATCAACCCATCGATCGGCAGATCGACCTGATCCGTCTGGCGCTGCCCCAGAGAAAGCGCCTGGGCGTGCTGATGGGCACGGAATCCACCACTTTCGAAAATGCGCTCTTCTCTGCGGCTAAACAACGAGGACTCTCGCTGGCCGTCACCCGGGTCGCAAGTAATGCCAGCCTTTCCGATGCTCTTCTGCGCTTGCTGGTCAATACGGATGTCTTGTTGGCTGTGCCCAACAGCCAGCTGTTCAATAGCGGCAGTATCCAAAATATCCTGCGCGCGACCATCGCCCGGCGCATACCGACAGTAGGTCTTTCGCCCGCCTATGTTCGTGCCGGCGCGGCCATCGCGGTGTATTCGACGCCCGCCATGATCGGTACCCAGACAGTACAATTGGTGCGCCACATTTTGAACTCGGGAAGCTGGCCAGCAGCGCAACCACCGAGTGACTTCGAGATCGGCATCAATACTTCTGTGATGCGTTTCCTGGGTCTCGATGCCGCCGAGCCGGCAATACTGAAGCGGCGCCTGGAGTTGTTGGAGGAGACACCGTGAAGCCGCCTTCACTGACATCTCGGGCGTTATTCGCAGCACTTCTGCCGACGGCCCTCGTCGCCGTCATGCTCGCTGTTATCTTTCTCTTCGGCCGGGTCGCCGATATGGACGAAGCGCACTACCAGAGAGCGGTAGCCATCGGCCAACGTCTTTCCGCATCGGCAGAGTTTGCACTTTTTGCCGACAATCGCCCGACCTTGCACGCATTGGCCGAAGCCACTCTGCGGGAACCGGATGTTTATGCCGTATCGCTATTGGATCGCCAGGGTCATTCCCTTGTGGCTGCCGGTCGGCCAACAGCAGAATCGCCGACGCTGCCGAGCACCAAGGGAATCCAGCGCACGAAACTGGCGAATGGCGACCAGCTTCTGGCTGGGCCCGTACTTGAGACGCAAGTGTCGCTGGACGATCTCTATGCGCCGCACACCAACCTGGCGCAGAAGCCATTGCTGGGCTATGTCGTCATCGAAATTTCCAGTTCCGGGCTGAACGAGCGGGTCAAGAGCCTGTTGCTCGCCGGTGGCTTGATCACTTTTGGCGGGCTGTTGCTTGGTTGGTTGCTGGCAGTCCAACTCACCAGAAACGTGACGGACCCAATCGAACACATAACAGACATTGTCAACAAGATTGGCGCCGGCAATTTCTTGTCGCGCGTCAAGCCGGATGTTTCAGGTTCGACGCGGGCACTCGGCGAGGGCGTGAACAGCATGGCGGAGCAGATTCGCACGGCGCAAAAAAAATCTGGAACGGCGCATTGCCGATGCCACCAATGATCTGCGCGAAAAGAAGGAAGAGGCAGAACTTGCCACCCTTGCAAAATCGCGTTTTCTGGCATCGGCGAGCCACGATCTACGCCAGCCAATTCATGCGTTGGGCATGTTCGTGGCACGCCTGCGACAGTTGCGACACGACGCCGAAACTTCGCTGCTGATCGATAACGTAGAGAAATCAGTGCAGGCAATACAAGGGCTGCTCAACGCCCTTCTGGACATCTCCAGACTTGAAGCCGGTTCAATGACCCCGGAGCTATGTCCCTATCCACTTGCCGAATTGTTGCAGCGCTTGGCCGCGGATCTTTCCGCGCGTGCTGACGAGCGCGGCCTCAGCCTGCGGCTGCGATCGACGCCGCTGTGGGTAATGAGCGACCCGGAACTGCTCTATCGCATCCTGCTGAACCTGTTAGCCAATGCCATCGAGTACACCCATCATGGCGGTGTACTGGTTGGTTTTCGCCAGCGCGGTAACTGCGTACGCATTGAAGTCTGGGATACCGGCATCGGCATTCCCGAAAGGCACCGGCAGGAAATTTTCCGCGAGTTCGTGCAACTCGATAATCCGGCGCGCGATCGAACCAAGGGGTTGGGACTGGGGCTCGCCATCGTGGAGGGTACGGCGCGATTGCTTGGGCATCCGCTTTCCCTGCGGTCGCGCCCGCAACGCGGCAGTTGCTTCGCCATCGAGGTTCCCATCGTCGCTGCCCAATCGCTGATCCGGCGGCGCAGGGTTGGCCGTGATGTCTGGAACGGGCAAGACCTTGCAGGTGCTGCCGTGCTGGTGATCGACGACGACCAACTTTCCCGCGATGCCATGGCTTCGTTGCTGACATCGTGGGGCTGCATCGTCAATTCGTCCGATGCTGTCGACAATCTGGAGACCGAACAGGCAGCGAGGCATGTCGATATCATCGTCTGCGACTTCCGCTTGCCCGGCAATGCCAATGGAATTGTGTTGATTCAACGCCTGCGCCAACTGCGTGGAGAAGAAATTCCCGCCTGCCTGGTCAGCGGCGATACGGACGCGGAACTCATCGCCGCTGCAGTTGCGGCAAACTTTCCGCTGCTGCACAAACCGGTCCGTCCGGCGCGCTTTCACGCCCTCGTCAAGCAGTTGATTCGCATGAAAAGATCGGCGGAATGATGACTTAAGATTGCTGAATGAGGCCAAAGCGGCTGATTGCGACGACTATTTGGGTACGCGTTTCCACTTTCAGGGTGCGCAGTATCACCGTTACATGCGCCTTGACCGTTTGCTCCGACAGGCTCAGCTGCTGAGCGATTTGCTTGTTCGAGAAGCCGCCGAGGATCAGTTGCAGCACATCGTGCTGTCGTGGCGTGATCTCCAGCCCTGGCACTGACAGCGGTGCGTTTACGGGGGCAGTCTGGATCTCCGGCGGAATATAGGTGCCACCTGCCAGGACCAGCTCTACCGCCTCCATGAGGATATCGCTCATGGATGATTTCGGCAAAAAACCAGCAGCGCCCCGATCAAAGCACTGCCGCATGATATTTGGATCCTCCAGACCGGAGAGCATGATGACCGGCATATCGGGATGGCGAAGCCCGAATCGATCGAGTGCCACCAATCCGCTCAAATCGGGCATGTTGATATCGAGCAGGATCAGCGCGATGTCCTGATGGGCTGCCGCCAACTCGAAGGCAACGGCACAACGTGCCGCTTCGAGAACCTCGACACCGGTGGCGATTCCCTGCAGTACTTGCCGAAGTCCTTCACGGACCAGGGCATGATCGTCGACGACTAGGATTTTCATCTTTCCCCCTGACTGCCCTGCCGGTTGCCGGACATGACGAACGCAATATTAACGGATTTGCGGCAGGACGACTCAGCTTTGTAGCGTGGCCCTGTCGGGACCACGCGGAACGCCAGTCACCCCCTACTTCCGCACTAATACTTATGGGTAATTGTGCTCGCGCAGCGGGATGGTCATACTCGTCTTGAATATCAACAGCCGCTAATTGTGCGTGGAGCAACGAATGGCTTACCCGATCAAGAGCGCCACCATCCTGATGATAATGTCGTTTGCCGCAGGCATTTATGTGGCGATGCATGACACAGTCTTGCCGGATCTCGAGGCCGAGAACTGCAATGACGGTTCGGCGGAACGCACCGATCAAGGCAGTGGCACAGAGGCCTCCGGCTGCCTTCCCCGCGCGGCGTCAGGCTCAACGTCCGATTAGACGCGATGCCCCCGTTAATCGACGTCGACGTGATATCGGCATTGCGGTAGTTCGGACAAGCCTTGGTTTTGAAAAAGGCGCTCTCCTGCCTTCGTTTTCAGGAGCAGTTGCCGTTACGCCCGGGTAACAGAAGTGAACGCGATTGCCTTCGCTGTGTCGCAGGGACATGGTTAGAATCGGCGCATGTTGGTCCTCGGCGTCGAATCCTCCTGCGATGAAACTGGCCTTGCTCTCTACAGCACGACCCGGGGCTTGCTTGCTCATGCGGTCCATAGCCAAGTCAAGATGCACGAGGATTATGGCGGCGTCGTACCGGAATTGGCATCGCGCGATCACATTCGACGGCTCATCCCCTTGCTGCGAATTGTCCTGGATGAAGCCGCTGCCGAAAAGGACGACATCGACGCGGTAGCCTATACCGCCGGCCCGGGCCTGGCCGGTGCCCTCCTGGTTGGCGCGAGCTTCGCCGAGGCCCTGGCACTTTCTCTTGGCGTTCCGGCGCTGCCGATACACCACCTTGAAGGCCACCTTTTGTCGCCGCTACTGGCGAAGAATCCGCCGAACTTCCCTTTTGTAGCATTGCTGGTATCGGGTGGGCACACGCAGTTGATGCGCGTCGCCGGCGTTGGCCGCTACGAACTGTTGGGAGAATCGCTTGACGATGCTGCGGGAGAAGCTTTCGACAAGACGGCCAAGCTTCTTGGTCTCGGTTATCCCGGCGGTCCGGCGCTGGCGAGTCTGGCTGCGACCGGTCAGGCTGGTCGTTATCGCCTGCCTAGGCCGATGCTGCATACCAACGACCTGAATTTCAGTTTTTCCGGCCTTAAGACAGCGGTATTGACTCTGGTTGGCGGCGGTCTGGCCGACGGCGACCGCGCCGATCTGGCTGCTGAATTCCAGGAAGCCGTTACCGAGGTGCTGGTAGCCAAAGCGCTCCGCGCGGTGCGCACCTGCAAGCTCGATCGATTGGTTGTTGCCGGCGGTGTTGGTGCGAATCAGCGACTGCGCCAGCGTCTCGATAGCGAGGGCGCTGCGCTGAACATTCGCATCCACTATCCGGAATTGAGTCTGTGCACAGACAATGGCGCGATGATTGCCTTTTGTGGCGCTCAACGACTGCAAGCCGCAGCGGCAGGGCAGAATCACGGGGCTTTTGCGATTCGACCACGTTGGCCGCTGGCCGAACTCATTGCACCAAGCTAAAAAACGTCGCGCTAACTTTTCTTTGCGCCGATGCGGCCTTCGCTGCCGGCACGCAGGCGCTGAATATTCTCACGGTGGCGCCAGATCAGCAGCATCGACATGATGGCAACGGGTAGCACGATCTCTATCCGCCCGCTGAAAATCCAGGCAGCAACAGGCGCTTCGGCCGCCGCTGCCAAAGCGGCAAGTGATGAATAACGTGTCACGGCGGCGACGGTCGCCCATGTCAGTACCGCGATCAAAGCGAGCAGCCAGTTGAAACCAAGAAGAACGCCGAGCGCCGTCGCGACGCCTTTGCCGCCTTTGAACTTGAGAAAAACCGGATAGAGATGACCGATAAATGCAGCCAGGCCAGCGGCGCCGATCATAGGTGCATCGCCGCCCAGCGCGCCGACCAGGACCATGGCCAGCCAACCCTTGGCCGCATCGCCGAGCAGTGTCAGCAGGGCCGCCAGCTTGTTGCCGCTGCGCAGCACGTTCGTCGCACCCGGATTGCCCGAGCCAAAACTGCGCGGATCGGCAATGCCGAAGGCGCGCGAAACAATGACCGCAAATGGCAGCGAGCCGAGCAGATAGGCGAGCAAGAGGAGCAGCGGGGCAAGCATCGCGATTCAACGACTCCGGGCTAGAATGCGCGGGATTCTAACCGAGGGCGCAGCATGGATTTCATATTCATCGAAGAGATGCGGGTCGATGCCTGGGTCGGCATATTCGACCGCGAAAAGGCTGCGCCGCAGACGGTCGAGATCAGCATGACCTTCGGCGTACCTGACGCGGCGGCACAGAACGACGACATCGGCGCTACCATCCGCTACGATTTTGTCATAGAACGGATTCGTCATGAACTGGCGATCCGCCGCTTCAATCTGCTCGAAACGCTTGGTGAGTTCGTGGTCAGTTTGTTGCTCGAAGAGTTTGGCGCACCGTGGGTAAAGATCTCGATCGCCAAGATCGGGATCATGAAGGGCGTCAAGCGCCTCGGGGTGCAAATCGAGCGTTCGCGCGACGTTCAGAAATAAGCGCCCCGATTCGGGCCGCCCCGACTCGCCGCACCCCTATGCCGCCGCTGCTTGCAGGCTGCTGACGACACGATTGTTACCTTGGTGCCTTGCTTCGGCAAGCGCGCGTTCAGCAATTTCAAGCGAAGAAAGAGGATCTTCTCCCGCCTGATGCTCGCCGACCCCAAAACTGGCCGTGAGTTGCAGCCCGTCGGCCGTCGTCGCGGCAAACGCCAGACGCATGCTCTCGGCGACCTTGATCGCGCCAGTACAGTTGGTGTTGGTCAGCAGCACCACAAACTTGTCATCTTCCCAGTGGCAAACTGTATCTGACTGGCGTACCCGGTCGACCAGAGCCCAGGCGAAATCGCGCAGTATCTTGTCGGCGGTGGCACGGTCGAGTCGGCCTCGACGCGCCGGGAAATCGTCGATGACGGCGGCAATGAGCGAAAAGGGCTGCTGGTACCGGTCGGCCATGGCCGCAGTATGGGCGATCTCCGCTTCGAAGTAGGGGCGACTGGCTACCCCGGTAAGCGCGTCGTGCATGGTGACGGCTGACGCGCTTAACCCCGATTGAACCAAAGTGCGGGCAAAGAAAGTGACGAGACCGATGAGCAAACCGGCCTGAATCAGGTACTCGTGCAAAAGATGCCCATGTTCGATGTTCGCCACCGCAAGTATGCCGGCATAAAAAAACACTGCGAGGACAATGGTTACTCGCAACTGCCCGTAGTGATACATGGCCCACCACGCACAAATCGCTGGCGCCCAGAACAGCAATTCACCAAGCACCTCTCTGCCAACATGCTGATCGCTTGCGACCAGCAACGTCCCGCCGGCCACCTGCCCAAAGATCGCAACATTGATCAGCAACCCGGCGTAGCGGTTGGCCAATTCATATCCGGAAAGAACGCTGATCCATGTTGCGGCGACAAGCAGCACCGTCGCGAGGTACAGGGCATTGGCCGGATCGCCCCAGTGACGTTGCAATTCCACCGAGAGCAAAACAAGGGTGACTGGGAGCACCCAAGGCAAAGCCGACGAACGCCAGCGCAGCGCAGCATCAACCGCAGTGGTCGAATTTTGCGTTTCGGTCATGATGCGATTACTCCACCAGGGCGACTTCTACGGGCTGAGACTTTAGCACGCGCAGAATGTCGTGAGGATGTACGCCGATCAGATATCCGCGCCGACCGCCGTTGATGTAGATGAGCGGGAGATCGAGAATGCTCCGCTCGAAATAGACGGGCAGCGCTTTCTTGGTGCCGAACGGCGAGGTGCCACCGACCAGATAACAAGTATGCCTTTGCGCTGCGGCGGGTTGGCACGGCGAGACTTTCCTGGCGCCAATCTGGCGCGCCAATTCTTTAGTGGAAACCCTGCGATCGCCATGCATCAGCACGATCAACGGCTTGGCATCGTCGTCTTCCATGACCAGCGTCTTGACAACGGAATGTTCATTGACATTGAGTTCCCGCGCCGAAACGCTTGTCCCACCATGCTCCTCATAAGCATAAAGGTGACTGGAATAGGCTATTCCGTGACGCTTGAGAAACAGCGTCGCTGGCGTTTCGGGAGCAATCGATTCCGATTTCATCGGCGCAATTCTACCTGCGCAGACGGTTGGTTACTGGGGCAAAAGGCAATGTGCGCAAGCCTGCCGCAAACGCTGTGCCGGCCTGATCCTGACAGAAGGCACTCTGCACGATGCGGCCCCGGTTTTGATAGCTTCCTCACAGCACGGTTTCTCGATGGAGCAACCAGCGCTTTACGCCAAGCAAAAAACTTGCGGTCGCGATCGAACCTTGTGCTGTCGACGCCGAAGGCGCCGTGTCGCCTTGACGTTGCCTGGCAGAGGTATTTGCCACACCATGCAAAGGCTGCTTCAGTCGAGCACTGCCTCCGCCGAAGCCGCCCAGACCGGTGGCCGCAACGACGCGATGACAGGGTACGACAAGCGGATACGGATTAGCCCCACATGCCCCGCCGACCGCCCGCGGCGCGCTCTTGACGAGTTTTGCCAGTTCGCCGTAAGTGAGCGTCTGGCCGGGCGGGATTGCCGCGATCCCGGCCCAGACACGGCGCTGGAATGGCGTGCCGTGGGGCCGTAGCGGCAGGGCGAAGGAGAACTGCGGGTCACGCAGCCAAGCACGCAACTGGCGAACCGCCTCCTTGGCGAGAAGCGAAGTCGGCTTGACTTCAGCACCCGGTTCAAGGAATTCGATACCGAGAATTTCGTCGATGTCGCAGCGAATTCCGAGACTGAATCCCGGCGCCGCAATGACGGCTTGATAGGCGGGAACATTCATGGCGGTCTCCGAAAGCGTTCAGCGATGAATTGTCGATCTGCCAGTGCGATTCGGCAAGCCCGACAGTACCAACGATCTCTGACTCTTTGAGCCGATCTATTGCGGCCTGCCGAGCATGGCATCCTTGAGATTATCCTGGGCAGGATGTTCGCCCAACCAGACTTTCAGAACGGCGCGGTAAAAGTCTTCCCCCGCAATGTTTTTGCCCACAGGCTTGTCATTGAATAGCAGTAGTGTGCCGCTTTCGGGCAACCAATCGATCATGATCGTCGACCCTTTCGGCACTTCCTTGAGTGACAGCATGGCCGCCCGCAATTCCGCGACGCGCGCTGATAGCGGCTCCAACTCGTTATCGACGGCATTGTGCTCGATGCCCTTGACCAGCGCATCGGCCAGTTGCTCGGCGCTCACATCACGCAGGGTAACCACATGGAGCCGCTTGGCACCTTTGATGCTGAGCGCTTCGGCTGAAGTGGTCCTTTTTTCGGGCAGATACAGCGCCACCGCATAGACGGTGAAGAAGAGCTTGTTGCGGACGCCGGCGCCATTGAGCACGCCTTCGCTGGCGCCGATCTTCTCCCTTTCGCTGAACGTGACGCCGGCAACCTCGACGGCTGCCTGGGAGCTACCGAGAAACAGCAACAACAAAGTGAAAAGCAGACGTTTCATGGAAAATTCCTTTCATAGCGTTGAGCGCAACGACTGCGGCGAAAGAACAC
>CAISUK010000453.1 GCA_903888645.1 uncultured Pseudomonadota bacterium
CGGACGTTAGCGGGACATTCCCGGAAATCTCCGTCCGGATCGCGGCTTCTTTGGTCTGCGGATCAGCCGGCAGGCGGCTGTTCGGCTTGTCGGTATCGATGAAGCCGGGCGCGACACAATTTACCGTGATGTTCCGGCTGCCCAATTCCTGCGCCAGCGCCCGCGACATTCCGCTGACTCCGGCCTTGGCCGCCGCATAGTTGGATTGACCGGGGTTGCCGGACGAGCCCACCACCGAGGTGATGTTGATGATGCGGCCGTGGCGCGCCTTCATCATGCCGCGCATGACCAGTTTGGACAGCCGAAACACCGCCTTGAGGTTGGTGTCGATCACTGCGTCCCATTCTTCATCCTTCATCCGCAGGGATAGATTGTCGCGGGTGATGCCAGCGTTATTGACTAGTATGCCGACCGCACCATAGCGCTTTTCAATTTCTGCAATCAAGGCCTGGCAGGCCGCTGCATCCGTGACGTTGACTTCCGCACCCCAACCGGCGACTCCCGCCGCATCAAGACCCGTCTGGATGTCGGCGGCACCGGCGGCCGACGTTGCCGTGCCGATCACCGTGGCGCCCTGTGCGCCGAGCTCGACCGCGATGGCCCGGCCAATGCCGCGCGAAGCGCCTGTGACGAGCGCAATCTGACCTTTCAACATCAGTCCATTTCCCATACTTTAAGACAACGCCATCGCGATGGCGGCGTCGACACTGGCCAGATCGGTCATGGCTGATCCGCCAAGACCATCCGCACAACGCTTGACCAGACCGGACAGCACCTTGCCCGGACCACATTCGAAAACCTGGGTCACCCCGGCCTGCTGCATCGCCTGCATCGTTTCGACCCAGCGCACCGGTGCAGCGGCCTGTCGCACCAGGGCATCCTTGATCTGCGCCGGCTGGTCGAAGCAGGCGACGTCGACGTTATTGATCACCGAAATCTGCGGCGCCTGAAAAGCCAACTCAGTCAGGCGCTGCTTGAGCCGCGCTGCCGCGGGTTGCATCAACGCACAATGAAACGGCGCGGAAACCGCCAACATCACGGCGCGCTTCGCCCCCTTCGCCTTGACGCCTGCCATGGCCCGTTCCACCGCTGCCTTGTGGCCGGCGATGACCGTCTGCTCCGGCGCATTGAAATTTACCGCTTCAACCACCTGATCCTGCGCAACTTCGGCGCAAACAGCCTTGATCGTTTCCGCATCCAGGCCGAGGATGGCGGCCATCGCCCCTTCACCCGCCGCGACGGCTTCCTGCATGGCCTTGGCGCGCAACTCGACCAGAGGCAGGGCATCCGTCAGCGACAATACTTGCGCGGCAACCAAAGCGGCATATTCGCCGAGACTGTGCCCGGCCACCATGGCTGGCAGCGGGCCTCCTCTCGCTTGCCACAACCTGAGCACAGCAATGTCGGCGGTCAGCATCAGCGGCTGCGTATTCACCGTCAGGTTGAGGGCGTCCGCTGGCCCTTCGCTGACCAGCTGCCAGAGATCACGGCCAAGTGCGGCCGAAGCTTCAGCGAAGGTCTGGCGTATCACCGGCGCATCGCCGTACGCATTCATCATTGCCAGGGACTGCGATCCCTGGCCGGGAAAAACGAGCGCAAATTTCATGGTGCGGATCTTCTGGTCTGATCGGGTTCGAAAGTTCAGGGTGGATCTTCAAAGCTTGAGCAATGCGGCGCCCCAGGTAAAGCCGCCGCCGACACCCTCCAACAGCAGCGTATCGCCGCGCTTGATGCGGCCCGAGCGCACCCCTTCATCAAGGGCCAGCGGGATCGATGCGGCCGAGGTATTGCCATGTCGCTCAACCGTGACGATGACTTTTTCCGGGGGAATGCCCAGCTTCTTTGCAGTGGATTGCAGAATGCGGATATTCGCCTGATGCGGTATCAGCCAATCGATCTCTTCCGCGGCAATATTTCCCGCGGAGAGGACTTCGCGTGCCACGTCGGCAAGTACCTTGACGGCGAACTTGAACACTGCCTGCCCATCCATTTGCAGGAACGGTCGGCCAATGACTTCGCCGCCACCAACCTGCCCGGGCACCGAAAGTATCTGGTTGTAACTGCCGTCGGCGTGCACCGCCGTTGCGAGAATTCCCGCCGCATCGGCAGCTTCAAGAATCACCGCGCCGGCACCATCACCGAACAGCACGCAGGTACCCCGATCGGACCAGTCAAGAATGCGCGAAAACACTTCGGCGCCGACCACCAGTGCCCGCTTGTTGCTGCCACTGCGAATAAACTTTTCGGCGATGGTCAATGCGTAGATAAAACCGCTGCAGACGGCCTGCACATCGAACGCAGCGCCGCCATTGCGAATGCCGAGCTTGTCCTGAAGGAGCGCCGCAGTGCTTGGAAACACATAATCCGGCGTTGACGTGGCGACGATGATCAGATCGATGTCCGCCGCCGTACAGCCGGCCGCGGCAATGGCGCGGCTCGCCGCTTCAAAGGCCAAGCCGCTGGCGCTGACGCCGTCATCGGCAAGATGCCGGAAGCGAATGCCGGTACGCTCGGCAATCCATTGGTCGGAAGATTCGAGTTGATGACGGGCGATCAGCTGGTCATTGCCGACGGGTTCTCCCGGCAGATAGCTACCGGTGCCGACGATGCGGCAATGGATTTGACTCATGCCACGACTGCCGCAGCCATCCGCGCTGCGATCCGCGCCGGCAGGTTGTTGCGCGCCGCCTCGGCAGCGCGCTCCAGCGCGCAGCGAAAGGCGAAAGTATCCGCCGAGCCATGGCTCTTGACGACCACGCCTCGCAACCCGAGCAGGCTGGCGCCGTTGTAGCGACGATGATCGACGCGCGCCTTGAAGGCGTTCAGGGCCGGTCGCGCCATCAGGGCAGCCAACTTGGTCAGCCAGTTACGGGAAAAGGCTTCGCGCAGGAAAGTGGTGATCATCTGCGCCAACCCTTCCGAAGTCTTCAAGGCAACGTTGCCGACAAAACCATCACAGACCACCACGTCTGTCGTCCCCTTGTAAATGTCGTCGCCCTCGACATTGCCGAAGAAGTTGAGGCCGCTGACTTTCAGCAGCTCGCCGGCACGTTTGACAACCTCGTTGCCCTTGATCGCTTCCTCGCCAATATTTAGCAGTCCGACGCTCGGCCGGTCCTTGTGCTCGAGGGCGGATACCAGCATGGCGCCCATGATGCCGAATTGCAGCAGATGCTCGGGCTCGCAATCGACATTGGCCCCGAGATCAAGCACGTAGGTATGGCCTTTCATGGTCGGCAGGATCGTGGCAATCGCCGGTCGATCGATGCCTGGCAGCGTCTTGAGCACGAACCGGGATATTGCCATCAGCGCCCCCGTGTTGCCGGCCGACAAGGCAGCCTCGGCCTCACCGGACTTGACCAGATCGGCAACTACCCGCATCGAAGAATCCTTCTTGCCACGCAATGCAGACCCGACTGCTTCGTCCATCCCAACGATTTCACTGGCGTGACGCAGTTGCAGGCGAGCACCGAAGTCTTCCGCGGCGCGCCCCAGCAACGGCCGGATCACGTCTTCGAGGCCAACCAGGATGACCGAGCACTCGGCGTCGCGACGAAGAAAGTCGAGAGCCGCAGGCACCGTCACCGACGGACCGTGGTCTCCTCCCATACAGTCGATGGCGAGGGTGACCGCCATTGCTCAGGCGAGAATTCGGAACAAAATAAAAGGCGCGCCAGGCGCGCCTTGCCGAATCGCGCGAATGTTACTCGCCCTTGGTACTGATAACCTTCTTGCCGCGATAGTAGCCCGATGGGGAAATGTGGTGGCGCAGATGCACCTCGCCGGTAGTGGCTTCTACAGCCAGCGGCGGATTGGTCAGAAAATCATGGGCACGGTGCATGCCGCGCTTCGAAGGGGACTTCTTGTTCTGTTGGACAGCCATTTGAATACTCCTGAAAAAAGCTAAACAATCCTGAGTTTTGCCAACCGCGCAAAAGGCGATTTATCTCCAATATCGCGCGCCGGCGCCGGCAATTCACACGTCTCATGTCGCGGCGCAATCGGCAATGCCAGCAGCACCTCGTCTTCAACCAGTGGCAGCAACGCCATTTCCTTTTCTGCCACAATCGGATCTGCCACTTCCTCGATCAGATCCACATCGGGCAACTCTTTCCCGCTTGCTACCAATTGCAACGAACTCTCTGCCTGCAACTGCCAAACCATCGTCTCCAGGCAACGCTGACAGCGCAAATGCAATTCGCCAACCACCGTCACATGCAGATAGGACTTGCCATCTGCCTGCCGCTCACCCAAAACGCACCAGTCCAGGATACCGCTGTCATCGCTGACGACATCCGCCAAACGCAACAGCGCATTGACCGATACGGCGCCCGCCAAGCGGCCACCGTCGCGGGCGAACCCGAGTCCATCTATGACAGGACCAGTCGGCAAATCCACGCTGCGAGCAGGGCATTACACAAGGGCGCGAATGCTATCATGTTGGACTTTTTCAGTCAAAAGAAACACATCGGAACAGATGGCTAGCGATCTGCCGCATTCGCCTCAATTGCCAAATTCGCTGCATCTGCCAAATCTGCCAAGGTTGGTGCTGGCTTCTACCTCCCCATTTCGCCGCGAGCTGCTGGGTCGCTTGGGTTTGCCCTTCGAAACGGCTGCACCGGGAAGCGATGAAACGAGTCTTGCCAACGAGCACCCGGCCGCCACCGCGGAGCGCCTCGCCGAAGCTAAAGCCCGCGCCGTCGCCAGCCTCTATCCGGACGCCTTGATAATTGGCAGCGACCAGGTCGCTTACTGCGGCGCTGACCGCTACGGTAAACCGGAAAACCATCAGGCGGCGATCGCGCAGTTGCAGTCCATGCGCGGCAAGGCGGTGATATTCCATACCGGGTTGTGCCTGGTCAACTCACGTACCGGCATGGCGCAGCTTCGCGGCATTGCGACGGAAGTGCGTTTCCGTCACCTCAGCGATGGCGAAATCCAGCGCTACCTTGAACGTGAACCTGACGCGCTGAACTGTGCCGGCAGTGCCAAATCCGAATCGCTCGGCATCACGCTTCTTGAAAGCATGCGCGGCGACGACCCCAACGCGCTGGTCGGCCTGCCCTTGATCGCCCTGTGCGACATGCTTCGCGTCGAAGGCGTCGATCTGCCCTGATGGCCGGCACGCTCTATCTGATTCCGGCGGCGCTGGGCGATGTCCCTTGGCAAAACACCCTGCCCGAGGCCGGCCGAACCATCGCCTGCGGTCTCGAATTTTTCCTGGTTGAAAACGCCAAGACCGCGCGCGCTGAATTGAAGCGCTTGGGCCACACGCGACCATTGCGGGGATCTGTCGATCGAACAACTGCCGGAGCCTTTGCTGCCAAGCGATATTGAGCGATTGCTGCAACCACTCGAGCAGGGTGTCGATATCGGCGTAATGTCTGAAGCAGGTTGCCCGGCGGTGGCCGATCCTGGCGCACTGCTCGTCAGATTTGCCCACGACAAGGGATTCAAGGTGCGGCCACTGGTTGGCGCGTCGTCACTGCTGCTGGCGCTGATGGCTTCCGGACTGGACGGACAGCGTTTTGCCTTCCATGGCTATTTACCGCAGCGGGAACCCGAGCGCAGTCGCAGAATCCACGAACTGGAGCAGGAATCGCAACGCCAGCGGCAAACCCAGCTCTGCATCGAGACGCCCTACCGCAATCGGGCGCTATTCGATGCCCTGCTGGCCAACTGCCGACCAACCACGATGCTCTGCCTGGCCAGCGATCTCACCCTGCCCGGCGAAGAAGTGGCTACCCACCCGGTAGCGGCCTGGCGGTCGCTCCCGCCACCCGCACTGGAGCGCCGCCCGACGGTATTTTTGTTGCTTAGCGCAGCGTAAAGTGGCTCAGCGTATTCGCCATGCCCTCGGCCATGTCGGCACCGAATTGTTTGGCGAATTTCTCGGCGATGCTCTGCTTGACCGTGTAGTCGCGGACGTCTTCGGCCTTGATGACATCGCGGGCGACTGATTCAACGGTACCGAAGCCATCGGCCAAGCCCAGTTCGATACTCTTGGCGCCCGTCCACATCAGCCCGGAGAACATGTCCGGTGTTTCCTTGAGCCGCTTGCCGCGACCCTGGCGCACCACCGCGATGAACTGCTGATGAATCTCGCCGAGCATTTCTTGGGCATGGGCCTTGTGCTCGGCATTCTGGGGCGAGAACGGGTCAAGAAAGCCCTTGTTGGCGCCGGCTGTCAGCAGGCGTCTTTCGACCCCTAGCTTTTCCATGGTCCCGGTAAAACCAAAGCCATCCATCAACACGCCAATCGAACCGACGATACTGGCCTTATCGACATAAATCTGGTCGGCTGCCGCCGCGACGTAGTACCCGCCGGAAGCGCAGACATCTTCGACCACAACATAGAGCGGCTTGCCGGCGTACTTCAAGCGCAGGCGGCGGATTTCGTCGTTGATGATGCCGGCCTGCACCGGACTGCCGCCGGGACTGTTGATGCGCAAGATGACGCCGACAGCGCCACTATCCTCGAAAGCCGCTTGCAAGGCTTCATTGACGCGATCGGCACTGACATCGCCCTTGGCCTGAATTACGCCATTCATTTGCACCAGGGCGGTATGCCGTTTGCCGTCGACCATTTTGTCGCGGCCTTCCCAATCGATGGCGAAGTAAAGGAAAACGGCTGCATAAGAAAAGCCGAGCACTTTGAAAAAGATGCCCCAGCGGCGCCGGCGACGCTGCTCGGCCAAGGACTCCAGAGCGAGTTTTTCAATGACCGAACGCTCCCAATTGGGCGCGTTGGCTGCAGGCTTCTCAGATGGGACTTCGTTGTCAGGCACGGATTAGCAACTTTCGAGAAAATGAAATGGATCAAGCTGGGCAGCGCACAGCGAATGCACTATGGCAAGCGTTGGCGAGCGAAGTTCAGTATAACCGCGAATTATCTAAGCTCAGGCCGCACACCGATTCATTTCAACTCACTTTCGGGATCGGGCGAATCAAGCGTTGGCGAACAGCCATTCGCTCAATTCCGCGATGCTATCGGCACAATAAAGAAGCGACTGCGCCTCCAGCCCGGCACGCGGATGTGCGCCGTAAGCCACCGCCACGGCAGCCACGCCGGCGTTGGCAGCCATCTGCAGATCGTGCGTGGTATCGCCGATCATCAACGTCCGCTCCGGGCCAACTAACAAGGCCTCCATCAATTCCTCAAGCATCTGCGGGTGCGGCTTTGAGTGGCATTCGTCGGCGCAGCGGGTGGCCTGAAAACAGCCGGCCAGGCCACTGCTCGCCAAGGCCCGATCCAGCCCCTGCCGCGATTTGCCGGTGGCAACGGCAAGACAATGACCGCGTTCGGCCAAAGCTCGGACGAGACTATCCGCCCCGGCAAACAAACTGAGTTCATGGTCTTGCTGCAAATAGTGGAAACGATAGCGTTCGGCAACCTCCGGGTAGCGATGCGCCGGGAGCTCCGGCAGTGCCGTCATCAGCGCATCGCGCAACCCCAGACCGATGATGTGGCGGGCGCGCTGATCTGACGGTGGTTTGAGGTCGAGGTCAGCGCAGGCGGCCATGATGCTGCCAACGATGGCACCTGCAGAATCGAGCAAAGTACCGTCCCAGTCAAAACAGATCAGATCAAATTGCCTGGCCATATTCCCGTTTCTCGTTGGCATCGAGGCGCTCGATGAAGCGGCGCAATTCGGCCGGCAACGCCGCTTCCAGCTGGACCGGCGCAGCCGACAGCGGGTGCGCGAATTGCAATTTTGCCGCATGCAGGAACATGCGTTTCAAACCGGCTTTCTGCAGCTCGCGATTGAGCGGGAAATCGCCGTACTTGTCATCGCCGGCCAAGGGAAAACCCAAGTGGGTCAAATGGACGCGGATCTGGTGAGTCCGCCCCGTCTTGAGCTCGACCTCGACCAGACTGAAATTCTCCCAGCGCGCCACCAGCCGCACGATGCTGTGTGCTTCCTTGCCACCCGCGGCAACGCTGACGCGCCGCTCACCCTCATCGGTCAGATACTTTTCGAGCGGCAGGCGCACGTGCTGCAGGATATTGCACCAGCGCCCCTTGACCAGCGCCAGATAGCGCTTGGCAATCGCGCCATCGCGAAACATGTCGTGCAGACGGGCCAATGCCATGCGCTTCTTGGCCAGTATCAGCAGACCCGAGGTCTCGCGATCCAATCGATGTGCCAGCTCCAGAAACTTCGACTCGGGCCGGGCTTTACGCAACTGCTCGATGACGCCGAACGAGACACCGCTACCGCCATGCACGGCAACGCCGGCCGGTTTATCGACGATCAACAGTGCCTCGTCTTCCAAAACGATAACGAACTCGCGGGCCGGCACCGCGGCGACCGGCGCTGTCGCCGCCAGGCGGATCGGCGGTACGCGCACGACATCGCCAACGCTCAGCCGGAAATCTGGTCCGATGCGGCCCTTGTTGACGCGCACTTCGCCGCTGCGCAGGATGCGATAAACGTGGC
>CAISUK010000454.1 GCA_903888645.1 uncultured Pseudomonadota bacterium
ATCCAAACGCTCTTCACGCTGGAAGAGACCGTGACCCTCTATGACCTGACCAACACCTACTTTGAAGGCGAAGTCGCAGCCAATCCCAAGGCACGCCATGGGCGTTCCAAGGAGAAGCGCAGCGACTGTCCGTTGCTGACGCTGGGCCTAGTGCTGGACGGCAGCGGCTTTGTGCGCCGCTCGCAGACCTTCGCCGGCAATGTGGCAGAAGGTCAGACGCTGCCAGTCATGCTGAGCGGACTGCAGGCGCCGCCGGGCGCACTGGTGATCATGGATGCCGGGATTGCGACGGAGGCCAATCTGGTCTGGCTGGTCGCCCAGGGGTATCGTTATCTGGTGGTTCGACGCGGCGGGGTGCGGCAATTTGACGAGGCCAACGCCGTGGGCATCGAGACGGCCGGCGGCGAGCCCTTGCGCCTGCAGAAGGCAGTCAGCGAGGACGGCCGTGAGGTGAGACTGTATTGCCACTCCGCAGGGCGGGAGGCCAAAGAGACGGCAATGGTGACGCGCTTCAGTGCGGCGTTCGAAGCGGGATTGCAGAAGATCGCCGATGGGCTGACGAAGCCGCGGTCAGAGAAGCGCCACGCCAAACTGCTGGAACGGATTGGCCGACTCAGGGAGAAGAGTCATGGCGTCAGCCAGCACTACACGATGACGCTGGTCACTGATGAGACGGGCAAGACGGTCACGGCGCTGACCTGGACGAAGACCCCGGTCGAGGGCACCATGGCCACGCATCCGGGCGTGTACTGTCTGCGCAGTAACGAATTGAACTGGGATGAAGAGAAGCTGTGGCGGACCTACACCATGCCGACCGATCTGGAGAGCGTGTTCCGCAGCCTGAAGAGCGAACTGGGCTTGCGCCCGGTGTTCCATTCGAAGGAGGATCGCTCGGATGGCCATTTGTTCCTCACGGTGCTGGCCTATCAGTGCGTGCAGGTATTGCGAACGACCCTGGCGAAGGCGGGCATTGACGCGTCCTGGGCCAGCCTGCGAAAGACCCTGTCGATTCAGCGCCGCGTGACGGCCAGCTTCCGCCGCCAGGATGGCCGCTCCGTGCATGTCCGCAAGAGCACCGTGGCAGAACCAGATCTGATGGCGATCTATCGCGCACTGGGCATCAGTCCCACACCGGGAGGCACCAAGAAACTGATCAGCTGACGTCAAATTTACGAGCAATTTGCCAGGAAAAAACGCTAGCACGCCAAACCACTGAAGTTTATAGGTATTTTTTGGCGCTTGTTAAACCTCGGTTAGCGGGTCGACCCGAGACATTTTTATCAATGTCCGGTCTTGCCGCTGTAAAAGTGATGATGGAAAAGTCCCCGCCGTAGCGGGGACTTCATTTTGCTTGGGGGCAGCACCGCTGCGGTCAGGCAGGTGTCAAACGACCGCTTCCTGCTTTTCGACCTTGGCCTTGACGAACTGCTCGCGCGAGACGCCAAGCCACATCACCAAGGGGCTGGCGACCAGCACCGAGGAATAGATGCCAAACAGGATGCCGATGGTGAGGGCCAGAGCAAAGTAGTGCAGTGCCGCGCCGCCGAAAATCAGCATCGAAGTCACCATCATCTGCGTGCAACCGTGCGTGATGATGGTGCGCGAGATGGTGCTGGTGATGGCATGGTTGAGCACTTCCGGCGTGGTCAGGCCGCGCTTCTTCTTGAAGGTTTCACGGACCCGGTCGAACACCACCACCGATTCATTGACCGAATAGCCAAGCACTGCCAAGACGGCCGCCAGCACGGGCAACGAGAATTCCCACTGGAAGAACGCGAAGAAACCAAGAATAATGACGACGTCGTGGAGATTGGCGATAATGGCCGAGATGGCGAAGCGCCATTCGAAGCGCACCGCCAGATACAGAACGATACCGATCACTACCAGCAACAGCGCCATCGCGCCGTCCGATGCCAGTTCCTTGCCGACTTGCGGACCGACGAATTCGACGCGCTTGAGTTCCGGCTTGGTCATGTCGGCGGCGTTGAGCGCGCTCAGGACACGCTCGCTGACCTTGGCAGTTTCGTTGTCCTTGGCCAGCGGCACGCGGATCAAGACATCGCGCGAACTGCCAAAGTTCTGCACCTGGGTGTCGGTAAAGCCTTCCGTTTCGAGTTTCTTGCGGATCTTGTCGAGATCCGGCGCCTCGGCGTAGCTGATTTCCATCAACGTGCCGCCAGTGAACTCGATCGACAGGTGCAAACCCTTGGTGGCCAGGAAGATCACGGCGAGGACGAAGGTGATCAACGAAATAATGTTGAACACCAGCGCGTGGCGCATGAAGGGAATGTCATTCTTGATGCGGAAAAATTCCATGTTTTAGACCCGTGAGGACTGAGGGGGCGGTTTGGTCGTCATTCCGGCGCAGGCCGGAACCCAGTACCACGCGCCATCTGGCTCGAACCGCCGTTCTGGATCCCGGCCTGCGCCGGGATGACGGAAGTATGGGAGCGTTATCGCGTAACGCGAAAAAATGACTTGGGTGATCATTCCTGACTCCTCACGCCTTTCCAGGTTTCCACACCTGCCCGATCGACAGTTTTTCCAGCTTGCGGCGCGTCCCGTAGATGACATTGATCAGGGCCCGCGACATCACCACCGAACTGAAGATGGAGGTCATGATGCCCAGGCAATGGACGACGGCGAAGCCGCGCACCGGACCGGAACCAAAGATAAGCAGGGCGATGCCGGCGATCAGCGTGGTGATATTCGAATCGAGAATGGTGCCGAAAGCACGCTCGTAGCCGGCCTTGATAGCCGCCTGCGGCGTTTCGCCATTGCGCAGTTCCTCACGGATGCGTTCGTTGATCAGTACGTTGGAGTCGATCGCCATGCCCAACGTCAGAGCGATAGCGGCGATGCCCGGCAGGGTCAGCGTTGCCTGCAGCAACGACAGCAGCGCCACCAGCAGCAGCAGGTTGGAAGCCAGCGCGAGCACCGAGACCATGCCGAACAGCAGGTAGTAGGCGGCCATGAAAAGGGCGATTGCGGAGAAGCCGCCGATCGTCGAATTGAAGCCCTTCTTGATATTGTCGGCACCGAGTGATGGGCCGATGGTCCGTTCCTCGATGATTTCCATCGGTGCCGCCAGGCTGCCGGCACGCAGCAGGAGGGCCGTATCGCTGGCTTCCTGGGTACTCATGCGGCCGGAAATCTGCACCCGCCCGCCACCGATTTCGGTGCGGATCACCGGTGCCGTGACCACTTCACCCTTGCCCTTTTCGATCAGCAGAATGGCCATGCGCTTGCCGACGTTGTCGCGGGTCAGCTCCTTGAAAATCCGCGAGCCAGCCGAATCCAGCGAAAGATGCACCGCCGGTTCATGCGTATCGCTGGCGAAACCGGGCTGGGCGTCGGTGAGACGATCGCCGGTCAGTACCACCTGTTTCTTCAGCAGCAGCGGCCGGCCGCCGCGTTCGACATAGTACTCAGTACCCAGCGGCGGTTGGCCGCGCGCCGCCTGCTCCATGACGGACGCGTTGGCGCTGGCCTCGTCGTCGACCATGCGAACTTCCAGCGAGGCGGTGCGGCCGAGAATGTCCTTGGCCTTGGCGGTGTCCTGCACGCCGGGCAATTGCACGACGATGCGGTCGGCGCCCTGCTGCTGGATTACCGGCTCAGCGACGCCCAGTTCGTTGATGCGGTTGTGCAGGGTGCTGATGTTCTGCTTGATGGCATATTCCTGGATGCGCTTCTGCGCTTCCGGCTTGAGGCTGCCGAGCAGGTTGAAGTCGGCACCGTCCTGGACTTCCGCGAGCGCCAGGTCAGGCTGATTCTCCGTAATTACACTGCGGCTCTTGTCACGTGTTTCGGCGTCGCGGAACTTGATGACGACGTTGTTGCCGTCGCGGTTGATGCCGCCGTGGCGGATGCTCTTGTCGCGCAATTGCGAGCGCAGGTCGGTGGCGACCGAATCGAGCCGCTTGGTGATGGCGCCTTTCATGTCCACCTGCAGCAGGAAGTGCACGCCGCCGCGCAAGTCGAGACCGAGATACATCGGCAGCGCATGCAAGCCGGTGAGCCACTGCGGCGAATTCGCCACCAGGTTCAGGGCAACGCTATAGGACGCATCGGTCGGATCTGGATTGAGTGCTTTCTCGATCGCATCCTTGGCCTTCAACTGCGTGTCGGTGTCATGCAGGCGGACGCGAATCGAGTTGAGATCGGAGAACAAGCCGTCGTTGGCAACGCCAGCGGCCTTGAGCGCTTCTTCGACGCGACCGAGCAACGCGGTGTCCACCTTGATGGTCGCCTTGACGCTCGATACCTGCACTGCGGGCGCTTCGCCGAAAAAATTCGGCAGCGTGTAGAGCATGCCGAGCAGCAGCGCGATGACGACAATCGCGTTCTTCCAGATGGGATATCGGTTCATGGCAGGATGGAGTGAGTGTTGAGCGGCGAGAGACAAGAGCCGGGCAGCATCCCCCGTCCCTCAAGCGAGTTAAAGCGTCTTCAAGGTGCCTTTGGGCAGAATCGCGCCAACCGCCGCTTTTTGCACGGCCACTTCGACACCGCCGTCCTTGACCGTGGCAACTTCGATCGTCAGGTAATTTTCGCCAACCTTGACGATGCGCCCGGCCAGCCCACCCTGCGTAACGACTTCATCGCCCTTCTGCAGTTCGCTGACCATCTTGGTGTGTTCCTTGGCCTTTTTCATTTGCGGACGGATCATCAGGAACCAGACGACAACGAACATGAGAATGATCGGCAGCAGGCCAGTAATGCTGGCCATGGGGTCGCCGGCGGCTTGGGCATAGGCGTTCGATATCAGCATATTAGGTTCCGATAGGACGAGTGGGGAGCAAATTTAGCCGGGCATTATATCAGCCGCCCGCCAACATGCCGGCGCGCTGCTGGTGGAACTCGGCGACATGCCCGGCGAGACGTCCGGCAGCAATTGCCTCGCGTAATTCGGCCATCAGCGCCTGGTAATAAAAGAGGTTGTGAATGGTATTGAGTTGCGCCCCGAGAATCTCGCCGACACGATGCAGATGGTGCAGATAGGCACGCGTGAAATGACGGCAGGTGTAGCAGCCACAGCTTTCATCGAGCGGGCGCAGATCGTTCTTGTGCGCGGCATTCTTGATCTTGACATCGCCATGGCGAGTGAATAGCCAGCCATTGCGGGCGTTGCGCGTCGGCATGACGCAGTCGAACATGTCGATGCCGTGGGTGACGGCAAAGACAATGTCTTCCGGTGTGCCCACGCCCATCAGGTAACGGGGCGCCGCGGCAGGCAGGCGCGGCGCGGTGTGCGCGAGGATGCGCGCCATCTCATCCTTTGGCTCGCCGACCGAGAGTCCGCCGATGGCATAACCTTCGAAGCCGATGTCAGTCAATGCGGCTAAGGACTCGTCGCGCAGCGTTTCGAACATGCCGCCCTGGACGATACCGAATAGTTGATTGGCATTGCCGAGGACGTTGTGTTCGTCCCGCGAGCGGCGCGCCCAGCGCAAACTGAGGCGCATCGATTCGGCCGCCTCGCGCTCGCTCGCCGGGTACGGCGTGCACTCGTCAAAGATCATGACGATGTCGGCATTCAGCACATGCTGGATCTGCATGGATATTTCCGGTGTCAGGAACAGACGGTCGCCATTGACCGGCGAGGCGAACTTGACGCCCTCCTCGGAAATTTTGCGCAGATCGCCCAGCGAGAACACCTGGAAACCACCCGAGTCGGTGAGGATCGGTTTGTCCCAGCCCATGAAGCGATGCAGTCCGCCATGCGCAGCGACGATCTCCAGCCCCGGCCGCAGCCACAGGTGAAAGGTGTTGCCGAGAACGATCTGCGCGCCGATCGCATTGAGGTCGGCCGGCGACATGGCCTTGACCGTTCCGTAGGTGCCGACCGGCATGAACACAGGCGTTTCGACCAGGCCATGGGCCAGGGTCAGGCGGCCGCGACGGGCGCCGCCATCGGTAGCGAGAACCTCAAAGTTCATTTTGACGGCTCAATCTGGTAACTCATTTTGACAACTGAGCAACATGGCGTCGCCATAGCTGAAGAAGCGGTAGCGCTGCTCTATGGCATAAGCGTAGGCGGCGCGTATCGCCGTCATCCCGGCAAAAGCGGAAACCAGCATCAGCAAGGTCGATTTCGGCAGATGAAAATTGGTGATCAAGGCATCGACGACCTTGAAGCGAAAGCCGGGTGTGACGAATAGATGCGTTTCGCCGCTGCCGGCAGCAAGGGATCCCCCAAGGGCGGCACTCTCCAGCGTACGCAGCGTCGTCGTGCCGACGGCAATCACTCGGCCACCCCTCGCGCGCGCCGCCGCGATGGCATCAACCGTCGCCGCCGGCACCGTGTAACGCTCGCCATGCATCCTGTGTTCAGCCAGATTGCTCACCCGCACCGGCTGAAAAGTGCCGGCGCCGACGTGCAGCGTGACTGATGCCATGGCCACACCTTGCGCTGCGATGGCCGCCAGCAGCGCCTCGTCGAAGTGCAGCCCGGCCGTCGGCGCGGCCACCGAGCCCATGTCTCGGGCATAAACTGTCTGGTAACGTTCCTCATCGGCGGCACTGGCCGGACGCGCAATATATGGCGGCAGCGGCATGCGACCATGACGCTCAAGCAGCGCAATGACATCGTCTACACCGCGAAAGCGCAGCCGGTAAAACTCGCCCTCGCGGGAAACCACCACGGCGTCGATGCCGCCCTCGAGATGCAGGAGGGAACCGGCCTTGGGCGACTTGCTGGCGCGCACTTGCGCCAGCGCCTCATGACCATCGAGCGGTCGCTCCACCAGCACTTCGATCGCGCCACCGCTGGCCTTGTGCCCCAACAGCCTGGCATGCATTACCCGCGTGTCATTCATCACCAGCAGGTCGCCCGGGTGCAGCAAGCTGGCCAGTTCGTGCACATGCCGATTGGCGTAGACGCCGCGCTCGACCACCAGCAGCCGGCTGGCGGTACGCTCAGGCAAAGGCGTCTGCGCGATCAGCTCTGGCGGAAGGGCGTAGTCGAAATCGTCGAGCGTGAGGTCCATGATTGCTGCAAGAGTGTTGAAGCGCGTCCCACTTTCGCGGATAATGCGCGCTCGCTGGGCAGGGCGCGCCATTGTACGCGACGCCAGTGGGTGCCGAGATTGCAGCAATCGCGCACCGAAAGCATTCTGCTTGACCATGTTTAGAAGTAGCCGGAGTGGTGAAATAGGTAGACGCACGGGACTCAAAATCCCGCGGGGGCAACCCCGTGCCGGTTCGATTCCGGCCTCCGGCACCATCAGCATCCGAACAAGTCTTTTGTTGATGTTTGCGGTTCTCCCTGCAAAGCTCGGCTTTAACCGGTAGATTTCTAATCGGGTTCAACCAGTCATGCGTTACCTTTCGATCAGGCAGAATTAGCTCAGCACATCAGCTTAGTCGCATGGAATATCCCTCGAGGCCGCGCCAAGCGTCCTTCCGATAAGCATAATGAAAGCTCTGGCTGATGAACATTGCATTGCAAAATCCCAACGCAAATCTTCTCAACGATGAAATGCACTTATTCCGCAAACGCTTGCAAACTGCCGGGGTCTTCAAACCGCGCAGTGGAGACCAGCTATTTTGTGCGCTGCAACTCGCACTCTTGTTTGTTGGCAGCTATGCGCTCCTGAGCACGGGTAATCCGTGGGCAGCCGGCCTCGGCGTTTTGCTTCTGGCTCTTTATTACCCACAGGCGGCCTGGCTTGGTCACGATCTTGGCCATGGACAAGTATTTACCGACAAGCGCATCAACAGTCTCGCTTCTCTACTCATGGCATGGACGCAAGGCTTGTCCGCCAAATGGTGGAAAGACAAGCACGGCAAGCACCATGCGAATCCCAATGCGTACCGATTGGTCGATGGCAAACCGGAAGCCATCGATGAGGACATCAATACGGCGCCGCTCCTGGTCTGGGACATTGCTCTGATCACGGCCGAAACCAGATTGAAGCTCGCGCGCTGGCTGCCTCTGCAGAAATACGCGCTGGCTCCCCTGCTTTTGCTGGCGCGATTGAATTGGAGCGCATCCGGGATTCGACACGCCTTCCGTCACGGCAATGTCATGGAAGGCTGCGGCATCGTTTTTCACTACGCGGCCACCTTGGTGCTTGCCATTTACCTTTGGCCGGGCGAAACATGGCAGGCTATTTTGTGGTTCTTGTCAGTCCAGTTCGCTGGCGGGTTCATGCTGGGGTTGGTTTTTATCCTCAATCACTCGGGACGCGAGGTATACCCCGAGACCAGTGGTTACGGGTTTTTTGACGCACAAGCCCGAACCACCAGAAACGTCCATGAAGGTTGGTTGGCAAATTGGTTCACCGGTGGGCTCAATTTGCAGCTCGAGCACCATTTCTTTCCAAACCTGCCCAGACATCGACTCAGGGAGGTCGCTGCCGAATCGCGGCGCATCGTTGAAAAATGCGGTTACCAGTATGAATCCCTAAGCTTCTTCGCAGCATGCAAGGTGGCATGGGGAAGCCTTCCGTCAAGATAGCGATCAACCCCGGCGAAGATAGCGCCAGCCTCCTCTCAGGCCGTACCTGAAGTCGAAGAGGATTTGTGGCCGGCCGTTTTCTCGCCTGACCCGGCAACCGTATTAGCGCGCCAGGAAGCGGAACTGATCCCCTTGGTGGCCACCAAATGAAATCGTGTCTGCAGAACGGAGTTCGACCTCGCCAACCGATGTATGAATGTTGGCATTCAGGAAGGTGCCATTGGTCGATTCCAGGTCACGCAAAATGACCTTGCCTTCGACAATCCCGACCCATGCATGACGCGATGAAACGCGATGATCGTCGAGCACGATGTCGCATGACCGATTTCGACCGATGGTGATGCCTGACGCCACGACAGCGAATCTGTTGCCTTTCTGACTTCCGCTCAATCCGATCATGCTGGCGTTCATCTCCGCAACAGGCGTCGTCCCGGCACGTGACTGCGCTACGATCTTGCTGCCAGCCTCGGCGGACCGCGCGTAGACAGCCGTAGCAGAAGGATCGAACTTATCCGGCCCAGGGGCGGTTTCGGGCGCTGCCGGACGATCGGCTTTCTCCGTCGAAGCCAACTTTGGCAGAATCGACAAATGCTTCTGCGAATCGCCGCTTGCCTTATTCACTTTGGACCGATTCCGAAAAAAGACGATCGCCGCCAGAACGACAATCAGCAATACCTCAAACCCGTAGAGCATGGTCATAGTTACTCAGATCAGAATTTGGCGCGCCTTGGGCGGCACCAATCACGCTTCCAACATCCTTCCTCTTTGTTCTCGCACCCATCTGCGATTGCAGAGGGACCATTCAGCGACGTGGCACCAAGTACCAGATCCGACTATGCACCGGTCACGCTGGCCTGTAAATATCACGAAGGTAATATTCAACAGTAATTTGATCCTCTGGACCGAAACGGTGCGTGACAAAATTCACACCTGACACCACTTGGCGGCGCGAATGAACTCCAATCGCCGCGACGACCTAAAGTAGGTTTGCATGGATTGTTCAATCTTCCATATTGTCTATGCTGGCGACCACTGGAACGAGTTTTATTGTTGGCAACTGCATTATTCGCGCCTCTTCCTTTTCGTCAATTGCATTAACATGACGTATGGCACAAGAAATTGGACGTTTTGAAATCCGCGGGGAGTTGGGTCGCGGCAACCAGAGCGTGGTGTATCTGGCCTGGGACCCCCAGTTGCAGCGCGAAGTGGCGATCAAGACGCTGCACTTTTCGCGGTCTGACCCGCAGCTCAATGCCTATTTGCTGGCTGAAGCACGGACAGTAAGCAATTTGCGTCACGCCAACATCGTACCGATATTCGATGCCGGGGAGCAGGATGGCGATCCCTATCTGGTGTTCGAGTATGTCGATGGCAACAACCTGGATCAGGTCATTCGCCGCGATGGCGCCCTGGCCCCGGCAGTGGCCGCGAATATTCTGCGCAACGTACTGGCCCCGCTGGAACAGGCTCATGCACAAGGCATCATCCATCGCGACCTCAAGCCGTCGAATATTCTCATTGACAAGGCTGGTGTGGCTCGCGTGATGGACTTTGGCATCGCCACCCGCATTGAGAGCGGGCGCTCCGACACGGCAGCGGATGGTTTGATGGGAACGCCGCCGTATCTAGCGCCGGAGTATGTCAAGGAGCGAACCGTCGGCGTGCAGAATGACATTTACGCAGCAGGTTTGATTTTGCTCGAAATGTTGACTGGTCGCCGCGTTATCCAGGCGGACTCGCTCGCCAAGATTCTCGACAAAGTTGCCAATGAAAAGGTGACATTGCCAGTCGGTCTGGTGATTGACGAACGCCTCGGCGACATTGCATTGAAAGCCTGCGCGGCAGATCCCTCAACTCGGTATTCCAGTGCCGCGCAGATGAAGGAGCAACTCGACGCTTATCTCAATGCGGGCAATGGAAACGACAGCAACGCCAGCGCAGAAAAAAGACAAAGTACGCTGGAATTTCTCCTGCGGCGCATGCGGCACAAGTCAGATTTTCCGGCACTGTCGGACTCGATTTCTGCGATCAACCGACTGACCGACTCAAGCAAAGACAGCATCAACACGCTGTCGAGTACGATTCTCAAGGACTTTGCGCTGACCAACAAGATTCTGCGCATCGTCAACTCCGCACATTACCGGCAGGCCGGCGGCGGCAGCATCAGCACAGTCTCAAGGGCGGTTCTTGTATTGGGCTTTGACGCCATCCGCAACATCGCCATCACCGTTCTCCTTTTCGAACATTTGCAGGACAAGGCCAACGCGCGCGATTTGAAGGAAGGTTTTTTGCGGGCCAACCTGGCGGGTCTTCTGGGTCGGGAAGTGGTTATCAAGGCGACGAAGCGGGATGCCGAGGAAAGTTTTATCTGTTGCCTGTTTCATGGTCTTGGCGAACTGCTCGCACAGTATTATTTTCCCGAGGAAGTCGAGGCAATTCGCAAGGTCGTGCAGCAACGGCATTGCAGCGCCCAAGTTGCTTCTGCCCAAGTGCTTGGTATCTCTTTCGAGGAGTTGGGCAGCGGCATCGCCAAGAACTGGGGTTTCCCGGCGACGATGGTGAACAGCATGCGGCGGCTGCCGGACGGGCCGGTGCGCAAGGCGACCAGTCACGACGAAATGTTGCGCGTTGTCGCCAGTTTAGCCTATGAACTGTGCGAGGTCATCGCCGGGTCAGCGCCCGAAGATCAGCACAAAGCGACCAAGGCAGTGACAGAACGCTTTGCCGCGTGCATGCCGCTCTCGGACAAGCAGGTTCAGGCTGTATTGAAAAAGTCATTCGACGAATTGGGTCAGTTCGCTTCGGTTCTGCGTGTGAGCCTGAAGCAGAGCCCGTTTGCTCGTCAGGTCAAGACTTGGACTGGCCGATCGGAGATGCCGGACGAAGTGCCTGCCGACCAAGGCGGCGGTTCACTGGGCGACACTATTCTTGGCTCGACCGTGGTGGCAGGATCGTTTGGCGCAAGTCCAGAAGAAGGCGATACCGGTCACCTCGACGCGGAAGAAGCGCAGGAAGATGCTCAGTCGGTACTCTCGGCAGGAATCCAGGACATCAGCAATTCACTTGTTGAAGACGTCTCGGTGAACGACATCTTGCGGATCGTCCTAGAGACCATGTACCGCGCGATGGGTTTTCATCACGTCGTGTTATGCCTTCGCGACTCCAAGACCAATAGCATGCAGGGGCGTTTTGGCTTTGGTCCGGAATCCATTGAACTAGCCAAGCATCTGCATTTTTCGCTCGCTTTTGCACCCAATGTCTTCTCGCTGGCTTCGGCCAAAGCCGTGGATATTCTGATTACCGACATTGACGACCCGAAGATCGTGGAACGGATTCCCAACTGGTATCGAGAGCGCATTTCGGCGAAGACGTTTGCGCTTTTCCCGCTGGTCATCAAGGGCAAGCCGGTGGCCATGATCTACTGTGATCGCGACAAAGCTGGATCGATCGTGATACCGGAGAAGGAATTATCGATGCTCAAGACCTTGCGCAATCAGGCATTGCTCGCGATCAAGCAGTCTTCTTGAGTTTCAGTTGCTGCCCTTGAAGCCAATCAGCGGGTTGGATTGGGTCGCGACGGTGGGCTTACCGATCAACCTAAAAACCGTAGTTGCCCGATTCCATTTGCATGATTCCGAGCATTCGGTGGTATTGGGGCGGGCCGATGCCGGCGAGGATTCGCTTGAGATGATCGCAGACACGCTGCCAGACCGTGACGGGACTCAACTGCTCCGCAGCCTGGGCAGCCCAACCCTGAAGCTGGGCAGAGACGCGCATCAGCATGGCCCGCGCCTTGTCGAAATGGGCGTGCAAGCCGGTCAGCGTGATCGTCTTTTGTCCGGCGTGCTCTGTCCGCCGTCCGACCGAGGACATCAGCCAGGGCCGGCTGGTGATCGCCTCGCGGCGGGCCTCCGGACTGGCCAGGCGGACGAACAGGCTCCACCAGTTGTAGGCCAGGGCCACACCCCGCGCAGCGAGTTGGCAGCGGTGCAGGTCGTGGGTGGTAAAGCCACCCCAGCCCCACTGGTTCTTGAGTTCGTCGAAGGCGTTCTCGGCGTCGGCCCGATCACGATAGAGTTGGCCGAGGCTGAGCACTTCGTAGTGGGTATTGGTCACCAGAACCGCGTACTCGTAGCCGGTGATGCCTTTGCCCGTTTTGCGGTCGGCTTCGACAAAGGCAAACTGCTGCTGGCTGTCGTCGGCCTCGTCCTCAGTGACGGCAATCTCGCCCATCAACGGTCGGCGCAGCACCACGACACGGCGCTTTTGCTGCCAGCCCGTCAGCGCCAATTCGCCATCCAGACCTTCCCAGCCCTGGCCGGCATCCGTCCAGCCCGGCTGGCGAAAGAGCTTGCCAATGTGGCGCTTGACGTTCTTCGACAGTTTGAGCTTGAACAGGTACGGCTGGCTGCGCTCTTCCAGCGCCGTCATTAAGGGATCGTTGCCGAAGGCGTTGTCGCCGCGCACCAGTCGCGGCTTCCGCCCCGTTGGCAGGGCATCGAGAATCTTCAAGAGGCCCGGCTGGGCATGCCGGGCCGTGTGTTCGTTGCCGGCGCAGACCTCGACACCCAACACCTGGCGCAGGCCGGCCATCAGGTAGGTGTGATACGCATGCGACGGCCGCCCCGGCTTCTTCGGGTTGTAGCCGATCATCGCTCCTTCCTGGTGGCCGTAGAGCGGTTTGATGGTGGTGTCGGTATCGAGGATCCAGGCCGCATCGAGCAGCGGTGCGACGCTGTCGGCCAAGTGGGTATCCAGCCAGGCGGTGCCCTCGGCCTCCGGAATGCGCTTCAAGGCATTGCGCAGGGCATCCTCGGAGATGACCTTGCGCATCCCCAGCAACCCGGGATTGACACCGTCGCAGCGGATCGTCGTCACATGCGAATAGCGCCGGTGCCCGGCGAGCATCGAGAGCAGCCAGGTACCCAGCACCTCGGCTCGCGACGGCGCGTTGGGACTGCTGTAGTTCAGCGGGCAACTCTCCAGCCAGCGCGACCACAGTCCGGTCAGGTTGAGAAACTCGATGAAGTACGCCAACTGCCCCATCGGCGTCGCCGCGCTTTCCGTCTCCCAGCGCACCTGAACACGACCCGTCATCGTCTGCACCCCGGCACACGACAACAGCATTTCCTCGCGCTTCGCCAGATTCAATTTCGACTCACCCATCGGGTGGCTCCTCCCAAATGCTCGAAAACCACAGCCTGCCTGATTTCAGGCGACTTTGCTCGCGGCCAATTCAGGTTTTTAGGATCAATCGACATCCAGCGGCGACTCGTCCATCAGCGCTATCTGTTCGCGGAGTTCGAGGATGCGATCCTGCCAGTAGCGTTGCGTGTTGAACCACGGAAAGGCAACCGGAAACGCCGGGTCATGCCAGCGCCGGGCGATCCAGGCGGCATAGTGGATGAGGCGCAGCGTGCGCAGCGCTTCGAGTAAATGCAATTCGCGATGATCAAAATCGCTGAACTGCCGGTAGCCGCGCAGCACTGCCGATAGCTGCCAGGACATTTCTGCCGCGTCGCCGGACAACAGCATCCACAGATCCTGTACTGCCGGACCCATGCGGCTGTCGTCAAAGTCGACGAAGTGCGGTCCGCCGCCCGCACCGTCGGTCCACAGCACGTTGCCGACGTGGCAGTCGCCGTGCAGACGCAGGCGCCGCACCGCGCCGGCGCGAGCGAAACAGTGGCGCACGCCTGCCAGCGCCTGATCGACGACGCTGCGCCAGGTCGCCAGCAGATCGGGCGGAATGAAATCGTGCGCGACCAGGTAATCGCGCGGTTCTTCGCCGAAACTGGCGATATCGAGGCTCGGTCGCTTGCGGTAAGCCTTTACGGCGCCAAGCGCATGGATGCGGCCTAGGAAGCGGCCCAGCCATTCCAGTGTCTGCGGATCGCCGAGTTCCGGAGCGCGGCCACCACGGCGGGGAAACAGGGCAAAGCGAAAGCCGGCGAATTCGTGCAATGTTCGGCCGTTGAACTGCAAGGCCGGCACGACGGGAATCTCGCGCTCGGCCAAGGCTGTCACGAAAGCATGCTCTTCGAGTATTGCGGCATCCGACCAGCGCTGCGGCCGGTAGAACTTGGCAACCAGCGGCGGCCCCTCCTCCATGCCAATCTGATAGACGCGGTTCTCGTAACTGTTGAGGCCGAGCAAACGACCGTCGCAGGCCAAACCAAGGCTTTCAATACCGGCGAGCAGGCAGTCCGGTGTCAGCCCGGCGAAGGGTGGTGACTGCGGCGATTCAGGCAGCGATGGTGTAGACGCGGTCATCCGGCCATTGTATGCCGCGCCCGGTCAGGCAGCTCAGTTGGTCGCCGCGGGAAGCGGGGCCTCGACCTGGGTATCCGGCGTCTGCGACTCCATGGTGATGGCGACGCGCCGATTGCGCGAGCGGCCTTCAGGCGTGGCGTTGTCGGCAACCGGCCGCTGGTCGGCCAATCCGGTCGCCGTCAAGCGGCGCGCATCGACGCCGTTGTCGATGAATAACCTAACCACGCTGGAAGCGCGCGCCCCGGACAGCTCCCAATTCGAAGGAAATTGCGCCGTAGCAATCGGCAGGCTGTCGGTATGCCCTTCCACCGTCAACGGAAAAGCCGTCGGCGCGAGAACCTTGGCTACTTGGCTCATCGCGCCGATCGCCGACGGGTCGAGGCGCGCCTCGCCGGGCGTAAACAGGACATTTGCATTGATCTCGACGGTGATGCCACGGGCGCCTTCGAAGATGCGTACCTGCCCTTCCTTGACGAGCGGGGCCAGCGCCTGTCGGATGTCGTTGGCAGCAATGCGCATCTTCTCTTTCAGTTTCCTTTGTTCCTCGCTTTTCGGATTGATCTGCCGGTGCGCCTGAATCTGGAAAGGCACTGGATTCGCCGGATTGACCACCACCTGAGCGCCGGCACTGTCACCTGGAACGTTGCGAAATGCCGAATTCAAGGAATCCGAGAGAATCCGGTATTTGCCCTCGTTAACCTGCGAGATTGCGTACATTACAACGAAAAAGGCAAACAGCAAGGTTATGAAATCAGCATACGACACCAGCCAGCGGTCATGATTTTCTTCGTCATCGAGGTGGCGACGGCGGCGCATGGCGTCAGCGCCTGTGAATAAATCTACTGCGCGCCCGGATGGCTGCGTTGCTCATTCGCTCACTCCTCGCCTATCCATGCGATATGTCTCGTCGTTCGCTTCATTCGCGCCTTGCCCTCCGGCCGCTCGCAACGATTTCTTCGCAGCCTCTCAAACGATGTAGCCCTTCAGGCGACTCTCGATAATGCGCGGATTGTCGCCATTGGCGATACCGACCAGTCCATCGACAAACATCTCGCGCGCAGCGACCAGGCGTGCCACATGACCGAGCAGTTTCTTCGCCACCGGCAGAAAGAACAGGTTGGCTGAACCGACACCGTAAATGGTGGCAACGAAGGCCACGGCGATGCCCTGGCCGAGTTTCGACGGATCGGAAAGATTCTCCATGACGTGGATCAGCCCCAGCACTGCGCCAAGAATGCCGATGGTCGGCGCATAGCCGCCGGCCGATTCCCAGATGCGTGCCGACAGTCGCATGTTGGCCTCGTAGGTGGTGATTTCAACGACCAGCACTTCGCGCAACCGATCCGGTTCGGCGCCGTCCACCAGCAGCTGCAAACCCTTGCGCGCGAACGGATCGCGGAGTGTGGGAATTTGCGCTTCCAGCGCCAACAGGCCTTCCTTGCGCGCCACCTGGCTCCAGGTGGTCAGTTGGCTGATCATGCCTTTGGTGGGCACCACCGGCGGGTTGAGCACCCATTTAGCCATGCGCATGCCATTGAGAAAAACCTGCAGCGGGCTCTGTAGCATCACGGCACCCACGGTACCGCCGATGACGATGAGAAATGCCGTCGGTTGGACCAGCGACGATATCGCGCCGCCCTCGAGGTATTGGCCGCCGACCATGGCCAGCAGCGCCAGCAACAAGCCGAATACACTGAGTTTATCCATACCCTCGGCTACGCCTCCTTCACCGATTTATCGCGCGGTTTGCGCCCGCCAGCACGGCCACGGCCAGCATCGGTACCGGTACCGATGCTCTTGGCAACTTTCTTGGCAACCTCGACCACCTCGCCGGAAAGTGCTGCGCGGAGGCGGGCGATGGCCTGGCTGTGCAATTGACAAACCCGCGATTCGGTAACGCCGAGGACTTCGCCAATCTCGCGCAAGTTGAGATCCTCTTCGTAGTAGAGCGCCATCATCATTTTTTCGCGCTCGGGCAACGCATCGATCGCCGTTACCAGGGACTGGCGCAGCGCCTTGTCGGCGAGTACCTCGAGCGGATCGAGATCATGCCGCACCAGATGACGCTCGAGATAGTCGTCGCCCTCGACATCCTTGAGATCCTCCAGGTAAATCAGCTGATGGCCGCGCGCATCCTGGAGCAATTTTTGGTAGTCGGCCAGCGGCATATCAAGTGCCGCCGCCAGCTGGGTTTCGGTTGGCGGCCGGCCATTTTCGTGCTCAAGCAGCTGGATTGCCGCCTCGACGCGGCGCATCTCGCGTCTTATGCCACGCGGCATCCAGTCGTTCTCGCGAAGACCGTCGAGCATTGCGCCGCGAATACGCTGAACCGCATAGGTTTCAAACTGCGCACCCATGCCATCTTCATAGCGACCCATGGCATCGAGAAGGCCGATCATGCCCGTCTGGATCAGGTCATCGACCTGAACGCTGGCCGGCAATTTTGCCAACAAGTGGTAGGCAATGCGCTTTACCAGTGGAGCGTATTGGGTGACGATCTGTTCCCGCTCTGGGGCGCCCTGGGCCGTGTACATCGATAGTCTTCGAAGGCCGTCGTGATGCGGCGCACTATACCACCGAATCGAACGGCATCGCCCCGCGCCAAGCGTTTGTCGTGGCCGCGCGCGGGAGTAAAAAACCATTGCCGTCACCGTCGTCGGCGACCGCCGGCAGACGCGCCAGCAGCGCCTCGGCGATATGGTCATGGACGGGAACGCGGGCTTCGCCGAGAAACTCAAGACGTACACCCAAGTGCTCGCGGGCAACCCGGCGCATGTTGTCGAAGATAGCCTGTGCCTCCTCGCGGCACCGTGCGCGAGTGATGACGAGCTGAAAACTGTCACGGCCACACTCCTGCGCCAGACGCTTGATGAGCGCGTAGGCATGGGTAATGGCGGCACTCTGCGCGGCCACGACAATGGCAACGTGCGGCGCCGCCAGTGCCACCGGCGAGAGATGGCCGCCAC
>CAISUK010000455.1 GCA_903888645.1 uncultured Pseudomonadota bacterium
CGCTTTCATGGGACCTCGACCGTTTGTGCCAGGTACCGTAGAAGTGCCCAGAAAGTTTCCTGCAGGCTGAAATCAAAACCTGGAGGTAAAGTGGGTGCTCTGAAAGTCTCCTGTGAGCTACCAAGGGGGAATGAATGGCCTGATCGGCGCCTGTTGCTGGTCACAAAGTGCCTCGGCAGTATTTCAAATGCACCTTGTTATTGGCCAAGGGGACAGTAACCCCGCCTGGCCCGCAACTTCTGGACTCTCACAAACTCGCGCCTGGCTGACTCCTCGTCACGGAAGATCTGCCTTTTGATTCCTCCCCGCCTGTTCTGTAGCCCATACCATTGCCTGAACAATACGAAATCGCCAAACAGATCCTGCTCCAGGATCAATAGGTATCCTCGGCTTGCAGTGCGGAGCTCAACTCGCATGACTGCCCTCCAGTTCAGTCAGCTCTTGCCAAAGGCGCTCGTCGTCAGACTCGGTATAGATGCTGGTGGTTGCCAGGCTGGCATGGCCAAGTAGTTTCTGAATTAGATTCGGCGGCATGCCGGCGGTCCCAAGGTGACTTCCTCGTGTGTGCCGTAGCCAATGCACCGAGGCACGATCGAAATCCTTTACCTCTTGGGTGTGCCCGTCTCTACGCAATGCGTCAGCGGCAGACTGGAACAACGTTCGCAGCGTCTTGTACAGGCTGCTTGGTGTTACAGCATCGATTCCATTCAGATTGGCGATCAGGGGTGTCTCGGGCGGATTGTCCTGAGGATCGGGGTTCAGCCCACGTTGGCTGAGGTATAGACGTAGAGCGGATAGGACACTGTCAGGCATAGGAACAGCGCGCCACTTGCCGCCCTTGCCACGCACCTTGAGCATCCATCGTGCCCGGATGGAATTTCTAACTGACATGGTGTAGAGCCTGCCAATCATGGCATCGACCAGTTCGGATAGCCGAAGGCCGGTGGCGTAGGCGAACGGCAACACAAAGCGCAGCCGTCGCGCTTGTGGATCGTCAGGCTTTGTTGCAAGGTGATCGTTCAGGAATTGCCACTGCGCCTCAGAAAATACTCTGGTCAGTTCCAAGTCATCTGGCACATCGGCTTGAGAGGCCGGCTTTTTCCCAACTACGTCCCATGGGTTAAAGGCGAAGTATTGGACCCGGACGAGCCATTCAAACAAGCTCGATACGATTGTCAGCGTGTGTCGCACACTTGATGCTGAAAGTGCCCCATCGAATGGCTTCCAGTTTGGACTGAAGCGTGGGGTGTTCCGCTTTCCTATCCAGCTTTCCTGAGGGATTCTGTATGGCCATCGATCTGGAGCGCTGCGGCCAAGCATCGATAGCCAGTCCCGGTAGGCGGTGCAGTCATCAACCTCCATATCAGCGAGTGCTTTCTGTCTTTCGATGACAGCCCACAGCAGGAGGCGTTCAGCTTCCTTACGGTAGGCACGCTCTGTGTTTGGGCTCCCGGCCTTCGTTGTCAGCCAGGATTGAATGGCATGGTGATCATTGATCGCATCAATTCGTGGTCGTCCAGGAAAGCGATTGGACCCTGATTCTCCTGCGAGAGACGCGGGAACCGCCAGTGCCTCGATCGGCACGATGGCGGTTACTCGATCTCTTTGCTGGATCAGGCTGGGTGTCGACTGGGTACGTACCGGTGCCAATGCGTGACTAGGCAGTGGCCCAAGCGTTTGCTCGTAGCCCCGCAGCCAAGCAACGATTCTGGCCGCGCCTTTTTCGCCGAGTTTGGGCACGGTCAGCCACCAGCGATATCCGCGCTCCCTGATGCGCTCGTGCATTGCGCCAATGGTGGAAATGCCAGCCAGAATCAATCTGTCGGCGACAGGTTTGTCGAACCATGCAGAAACCAAATCATCCGGAACAGGTTCCGTGGCCAGTAGTTGCTCTATCCAGACCAAAGCCCCCAGTTGCTGCTCGAGGAGGCGGCGTCGCTGACCAACCTTCTTGTCTGCCGCTTGGGGGAAAGTTTGCAGATAAAGCTGGATCAGCTCGTCCTCGCGATAGAACCCTTCGGGATCATGCTCAACGCGAAACTCCTCCAGCGCCGGATAGTCTTTCTGACAATCACGCTGTTCGCCGGCAAGATGCAGTTTCAGAAGCCGAGCCTCGCCCCAGCGACCATGCCGTAATGCGGCCTGGCTAAGTGTGTCGCGCAGCCATGTAAGCGTTGCCTTGGCCAGCCGAAGATCCAGACCTGTTTCAAGGTAGAGGTCGGCCAGAGATTTAATATCCAACCCCTGCACCCATCCGCGATAGAACGCGAGATGATGCCGACCGACCTTGCGCTCAACCAAAGGCATGTTCTGTTGTCTCAGGTTAGACGCCGTCAGCAAGCGACCTTGCGAAGCTTACCGCCCGAGCGGAGCCAGACGGCGCAGCTTTATCCAGTACAGGATGCTCACTGCCAGAGGCAATTATTCTGGTCTGCACCCCGGTGCCAGATACGGCGGTCAAGCCAATGGCGGAAAGGGTACGTACTCGTTCAGCCCGAAGCCGTGATGGGACGGCTTTCAATGCTTTGTACAGCTCCGGGCTGGCCTCTTCTGTGACGGTCATGATGACGCGAAATCCGGTCACAAGGTGTTCCCCATCAGCCAGAAGCCGCGTGCATTCGAATACACCGCATCCTCGGGTGTGACCACCTTCAATTTATCGAATGTGTGCTGTACGGCATCGCGGAAGAAGGTTGCTCCTCCGCCAACGAGTACCACCAGGTCGGGCATCCTGCTCTCGATGCGCAGCGACTTCTGGATAGCCTCCAGCACCACCGGGCCAACGGTCTGGGCAGCCTGTTCGATGTACGGCGCCAGGTCAACGCGTTGTCCGAGTACCAATACCGTCGATTTTCCTGAACGTATGGCATTCTCAAGCGTCTCGGTGTTCACTGCGGATCCGTGATCCTTGGCGATCAGACGAGATGCCTCCTCCAGGACAACCGATGAGGCATTGAGGCTGGTGCCTGACGACTGTCGATGCAGATCCTTGTGCGCAATGACCACCCAGTCGACTGAGAAGAAGCCGGGATCGATAACCAGGACTCTGGCATCCTCGATGTCTGCATTTTCTTGGGCGATGTAGTCGAGAAGCCCCCCGATGGGTTGCGGGACCACCTTTACGTTTTCAACGGTGACTGCTCGCTTGGGGGTGACCTGATGGGTTCCTTGCATTTGCTCAACCAAAACCTTTTTCCGGTTCTCGTCGAGGTACTGTGAGACAGGAAGGCCGGTAACAAGGGTGTCGATCCTGTCCATTTCAGACAGCAGCAATCCAGCGTGAAACAGGGCCTTGTAGGAATGACTGGATGAGTAATCGGCATGCAGCGAGCGCGTCCACATTTCTGCTCGGTCGGGCGATACACCAGCAACAAACTCCTCGTTCCCGACAAGGACATGAAGAAAATCGGACTGAACCTTTCCGTCGAAACGATTTCCGAATCTGTCGGCCGGAGCTGCGCCTGCCGGGCGAAGAATTGTTTTCGGTTTCTCGCCGCTCTTGCTGAAAGCGAGCTTGAGATTGGAGTAGCCGATATCGATGCCAAGGATGTTCAAGATGACCTCCAGAGAACTTTGAGAGAACTGCGATTCGTATTTCCTGCGAGGCGAACTTTCAGGGAACTACCAGTGCACTCCTGGAAGACTTTCAAGCTTTGCCATGCAAGTTGTCCCTGCCTGATGACTGCCAGTGGACTGCTAGACAACTTAGCAGTGGCATGTCCCAAAACTGAGGTGAAAAGCATCCAAAGTTGATGCTTTTCGAATCGGATTCAGGCAATCGCTTTGCTAGGCTGATCGATCGCTACTTAAGTCAGGCAGTACGGCTGAACGCAATCGAACAGGTAGGATGGCTTATGACACATGGTCAATTCAGTATCCGGAAGGGGTAGGGCGGTGCCAATTCATTCTTCGTCAATGTGGGGGAACTCGAGAACCTTTATCGATCTTCATGCATTGACTGGTTTGGGCAGCAAAAGCGGTGCTTCTATAGAAGCGATTTGCCATTACTTCGCTTCTATAGAAGCACCAAGCCCTTCATCGAATGCGTCCGGCAACCATTCCAATCAACCCAAACACGTCTCTTCTATAGAAGCGATCGGGTACCGGATTGCTTCTATAGAAGCGAAGGAAATTCATCACGCAATATTTCATAGAAGCAATTCGTGGTCGGATTGCTTAGTAGTAATAGGAGCTCGGCAGCATGGAAAA
>CAISUK010000456.1 GCA_903888645.1 uncultured Pseudomonadota bacterium
GAGACCCCGAGCAGGGCCGCCTTCTTGCGATCAACCACCAGCATTTGCTTGGGCGCATTGGTGACCATCGTCATATCGACGTCGACGATGTTGTCGGTCTTTTCGAACACGCCGCGAATCGCCGCGGCCATTTCCTGCCGCCCCTTGGTTTCCGGGCCATAGACCTCGGCAACAATGGGCGAGAGCACCGGCGGTCCCGGCGGTACTTCCACCACCTTGACGCGAGCGTTGTGGCGAACGGCGATCTTCTGCAGTTCGGGCCGCAAACGCATGGCAATCGCATGACTTGAGTCGCCACGGTGACCCTTGTCGACCAGATTGACCTGAATATCGCCCAGTTCGCGGCCGGCACGCAGGTAGTACTGACGGACCAGGCCATTGAAGTTGATCGGCGCGGCGAGCCCCGCGTAGGCTTGGTAATTGACGACCTCCGGCACCGTCGCGAGATATGTGGTCATCTCGCGCAAAACGGCGGCGGTATTCTCCAGCGGCGCGTCGGCCGGCATGTCGAGGACCACCTGAAACTCCGACTTGTTGTCCAGCGGCAGCATCTTCAGCACCACCAGTTGGGCAACCGGCAACAGTACTGAGAAGCCGATCAGGGCGAGCACGACGAGCCAGAGTTTGAGGCGGTTTCTGCCACCGCGCTGATCGTCGAGAAACGGGGTGAAGCAGCGATGGGAAAGCCGATCAAGCTTGCCGGCGAGGCCTGTACCATTGGCCTGTGCATGACCGGTATCCTTCAGCCACAGCCTCGCCAGCCAGGGCGTGACGACGAAGGCGATGGCCAGCGAGATCAGCATGCCCATGCTGGCGTTGATCGGGATCGGGCTCATGTACGGCCCCATCAAGCCGCTGACGAAGGCCATCGGCAGGAGCGCCGCGATCACGGTCAGCGTGGCCAGAATGGTCGGCCCGCCGACCTCATCGACAGCACCCGGAATCAGTTCCTTGAGCGTCTTCTCGGGATGCAGCGATTTGTGCCGGTGGATGTTCTCGACCACCACGATGGCGTCATCGACCAGGATGCCAATGGAGAAGATCAGGGCGAACAGCGAGACGCGGTTGAGGGTGAAGCCCCACGCCCAGGAGGCGAACAGCGTCGCCATCAAGGTGAGTACCACTGCGGTGCCGACGATCGCCGCTTCGCGACGGCCGAGCGTGAAGAAGACCAGGGTCACCACTGCGGCGGTGGCGAAAATCAGCTTCTCGATCAGCTTGAATGCTTTGTCGTTGGCGGTGTCGCCATAGTTGCGCACCACCGTGGCATCGACCTCGGCGGGAATGACGCTGTTCTTCAGTTGATCGATGCGCTTGATCACCGCATCGGCGACCTCGACCGCATTTTGCCCGGGCTTCTTGGTCACCGAGAGGGTCACGGCCGGATATTCGCCGCCGTCTTTGCCAGTCACACCGTGCCAGACATAGCGCTCTGGTTGCAGCGCACCATCCTTGACCTCGGCAACGTCCTTGAGCAACACCGGCGCGCGATTGTGCACGCCCACCACCAGCTCGCCGACAGCACGGGCATCTTCGAGGAACGGCCCGGTTTCGAGACTGACCGCCTTGTTGCCGGCGAGCAGATCGCCCAGCGGCAAGCCGAGGTTGGCGCTCTGCAAAGCCGTGCGCAGATCGGTAACGGTGACACCGGCCGATTGCATACGTGCCGGATCGAGCTGGATCTGCACGCCGCGTTTCGGCCCGCCCAGCGTCACCACTTCACGGGTGCCTTTGACGCGCTTGAGGTCGGCTTCGATGGAATGGGCGATCCGTTCGAGGTCGAGGCTGCCAATGTTCGCATTCTTCGAGAACAGGGTCAGGGCGACAATCGGTACGTCGTCGATGCCCTTGGGCTTGATGATCGGTGGCAGCACGCCGAGATTGGCCGGCAGCCAATCGGCATTGGAATTGATGGTGTCGTAGAGGCGCACCAGCGCTTCGGTGCGCGGCACGCCGACTTCGAACTGCACGGTGACCACCGCGAGGCCCGGACGGGATACCGACATGACATGCTCGACGTTGGCAATCTGCGCCAGCACCTGTTCCGCCGGACCGGCCACCATTTGCTCGACATCCTTGGCGGAAGCGCCGGGAAACGGGATCAGCACGTTGGCCATGGTCACGTTGATCTGTGGCTCTTCCTCGCGCGGCGTGACGACAATGGCGAAGAGCCCCAGCAACATGGCGACCAGCGCCAGCAAGGGCGTGATTTGCGCGCCTTGAAAAAAATTGGCGATGCGCCCGGAGACACCGAGCTTGGGGTCGGACGTGATTTCGCTCATCATTGCTGCCGGTCAGCGCAACCGGGCCGCGGCAACCGGATCGAGCGCCACCTGCTCGCCCGCGGCAAGCCCCGAGAGCACTTCTACCGTATCGCCGGTCGCCTTGCCCAGCCGCACCTGGCGGAGCAGCGCCCTACCCTTGTCGACGACATAGACGGCTTCCAGCTCGGTGCGCTGGATGACGGCCTTGGCGGGAATGACCAGACGACTGCGAGCGTCGCCCTGCATGGCGAAATAGGCCCGCACGAACATGCCGGGCAAGACTTTGGTGACCGTCGCTGGCAAGCCGAGGCGCACCTGCACGGTATGGGTCGACGGGTCGGCGGTGGGCAGCACGGTCACACTTTTGGCAACGACGCTGCGTTGGTCTTCAGGCAAGCCCGGGATGTCCAGGCGAACTTCGCTCTTGGCTTGCAGTTGTGCCAGCTTGCTCTGCGGCAGGTTGGCTACCACGCGCATCGCGGTGGGATCGAAGACGGTAAGCAAGGGCTTGCCGGGCATGGCCATGTCGCCGACTTCGCTAGGCACGTCGGCCACTGTGCCTGAAAAAGGGGCAACGACGGTGAAGAATCCCGTCTGCGTGTTCGCCGCACCGGCCTGTGCGAGGGTCCCGCGCACTGCTGCCGAAGTGGCCTTGAATTGCGCCTCGGCTTGATCGAGCGCGGCCTGGCTGATGTACTGTTTGCGGAAGAGCTGCTGCTGGCGCTCGAATTCCCGGGTCGCCACGTTGAGTTGCGCCTGGGCGGATTCGACTTGCGCCTGGCTGGCATTGGCCTGCTGTGCTGCAGCTTGCGCGTCGATCCGCACCAATAGCTGGCCCTTCTGCACCATATCGCCGGCTTTGACGGTCAATTGGGTGATCCGGCCAGCCACTTGCGGAGAGATAACGCTCTGGCGCACGGCTTCGACCGAACCTTCCGCCACATACACGTCGCCACCATGCTGCTCGACGACCGGGGCCGTGGCCAAGTCGCCAGCAAACGCCACCATTGAGAAGGCTGATAGGGAAGCCACGATGGCAATCTTCTTGAAGGACATTTCATGCGCTCCGCTATTGTTCGTGACAGGTGTTGCCGAAAACATCTTTATCCACTTGGCCGGGTCCCCTTGACGGCAGGCCGGAAAACATCGCCCCGCCCAACTGGAATGGATATAATTTTATCGCTATATAGCGATAAAAGCAACAATAAAGCAAACCTGACTCTCTGGCGGAATGCACATGCCATTGAGAATACTTGCGGGAGGACGATCGAGACTCCAACAACTTCGGGGCGACGTGCCCGCAGCCCGCGAAATCCGGGCTACCAGGCGTCATCGAAACAAACTTTGACGGGAACTACTTGAACAGGCCACGCGCCTTCATGCGGTCGCGGCCATTCTGACGCGGCGCCGGCAAGGCCACACCCTTTTCCTTGGCACGCTCTTCCATCGCCTTGTGGTGCTCGTCCTGCATGGCCCTGCATTCATCGTAGGTCTTCGCGGCGAGCATCTTGTCGCGATGGGCGGTACGTTCCTCCGCCGTCATCAAGGTCCAGCCGGGTGTGTTGCCCTTGTTGAAGGCGAAGCCCCTGCCTTGGCCCGGACCCATGCCACCCATGCCGCCCATGCCGGGGCCGGGTTGGGCAAAGGTTGGTGTAGCGAGCGCCGCCCCGAGCAGGCTGATCATTGCAAGCTTTGCGAGTTTCATGATGATTTCCTTTACAGTATATGACTAGGGGATGGCCGACTTTTTGCCGGCCTGTTATTGTCGAAGGCCCCAGCGCAGCGACCTTCAACCTCATTTGTGTGCTTTCGCCTTTGCTGGACACTTGATCTTGACGCGGGTCTTTTCCGTCAGCGGCGTGTAGTAAGTCTTGCCGTCATAACAAGCTTCCACCATCTTCTGAATGCTCGTTTCCATGTAACAAGTCCTGCCTTCCCTGACGACTCTTTCGACGGGGGCGGAACTGACATTCCTGGGATCGAGCGCAGGTTCGTTCAAGGATTCAGCCTGCTGGTCCTCAGCCATCGCGATGCCAGAGATGCCGAAAAAGACCACCGCCAGCAAGTACTTGTTCATCATAATGTCACCTTGACGGCTTATCACACCATCTGGACTGCCGAGAATTCCTCGAATGCCGCCACAGCATTGGCCGAATACATCAGCGATGGTCCGCCGCCCATATAGACGGCCATGCCGAGGGCTTCCTCGACCTCCGCCTTGCTGGCGCCGAGTTTCACCAGCGCCTGCACATGGAACCCGATGCAGGCGTCACAATGCGCCGCCACACCGAGCGCCAATGCAATGAGCTCCTTCGTCTTCTTGTCGAGCGCTCCGTTCTTCGTTGCCGCGGCTGCGAGAGCAGAAAACCCCGCCATGACATCCGGAAGATCCTTGCGCAGCGTGGCAAGATTCGCCGAGACTGCTCTGGTCAGATCGCGATAGCCTGTTGCACTCATGCCTTGCCTCTCCTACGGTTTGGGTCCATTGAATACGGTCTTGTATTCGGCGGCCATGCTCGGGTCAGCCGTACTGTGTATGCGAAACTCGATCGGCGTGATTTCCGCTCTCAGGCTGCGCTCGGGCGCCCGTATGAACAGCGTATAGGTCGTTTCCTTGCCGTGGTGGGCGTTGAGCGGCTGCTCCGCACCAAGCACGATTTGATCTGCCAGGCCGCCTTCGGTCGTTACCGAAACCAGAATGTCCTGGCTGGTCTTGTTCAACACCTTGAGTTGATACCTGTCCTGTATCGAGCCGTCACTCAAGCGGACAAACAGCGGTTGCCTGTCCGGAGTCACATTCAACACCAGCGAACCCATGTGGGTCAGGCCATACCCGATGCCGGACAAGGCGATCAGAATAATGGTGCAATAGACGAGGGTACGCGGGTGCTGGTAGAGCTTCTTCACCTTCCTGCCCTCGATCTCGTCGAGAGATGCGTAGCGGATCAACCCGACCGGGCGGGCAACCTTCTCCATCACCGCGTCGCAGGCGTCGATGCAGAGTCCGCAGGTAATGCAGCCTAGCTGCTGACCGTCGCGAATATCGACACCGGTCGGACATACCTGAACGCACTGAAAGCAATCGATACAGTCGCCCTTGTGCGAGCCGCCCGGCGCTTCATCCTTGCGCAGCTTGCCCCGTGGCTCGCCGCGCTGCCGATCATAAGTCGGCATGATGGTCTGCGCGTCCGACATAACGCCCTGAATGCGGGCGTAGGGGCACATCCAGAAACAAGCCTGCTCGCGCAGAAAGCCCGCGAGCACGTAGGTGCCGAGCGTAAACATCGTAAGCACGACCCAGCCGACGGTGGGTAACTGCGCGGCGAACAAGTGCGCCCAGTATTCGTAAGCATCCGTGAACCAGACCGAGAAACTGACGCCGGTGAGGATGCCTATCGCCACCCAGATAAGATGTTTGACCCCTTTGATGGCAAACTTTTTCGGCGTCCAGGGCGCCTTCTCCAGTTTATGACGCTGCGCCGGATTTCCCTCTAGCCTTGCATCCAGCCACGTAAACAGATCGGTCCAGACGGTTTGAAAACAGAAATACCCGCAGAAGACTCGAGATGCCACCGAGGTCACGGCAAACAGGGTCATCGCCAAGAGCAGCAGCACCAGCGAAAGCATCCAGATATCCTGGGGAAGTACCGTGATATCGAAGAAATGGAACTGGCGAGCGGGAATGTCGAACATGACTGCCTGCTTGCCGCCCCATCGGAGATATGGCCCCAGGAAGAAGACGAGCCATGAGGACGCACCGATGAGCTTCAGACGACGAAAACGACCACCGATTCTCTTGGCATGGATGGTCCGGCCACCGGTATTGCAGTACCAGTTTTCGAGTTCGTGGTCGAATCCGGCGGCTTCACTGATCGATGCATGCAAATTTGGACTGTTCACTTTGTGTGCCTGTTTGGACTCGTAAATTGCTTGGGGGAACGGCTACTGAGGCTGCTCTTTTACTTCTTGGTCCCGCAGGTATTCAAACCGAACGGCAGATAGGCCGGACAGAACCGGAAAAGACCGGTGGCAAGCGGTACGATGCCGACAAAACCCCACACACCAATGACTCCCGTCAGCGTCGCCCCGATCAGGCCAAGGCCGGCAACAATACGGACGGTACGATCGACACTGCCTACGTTTGCATTCATGATTTGCATCTCCTTCGGTTAAAAACTCTATGGTGCGGCGTGGATGAATTCCCGTTGCAATAGATTTGTCGAGATGGATGTTTCGACTTTGCAGGGGAATGGTTGTGACTCGTACAATTTGAATCGTTTGCAGCAAGCGGTGCCGCTATCGTCGCAACTCGTGGCCTGCAGCGGCAACACGGAACTTGGCGATGAACTCGTCGCGGGTGGCTCCGGTGAGGACAGCATTGGAATCACGCTCTTCGGCGATGCAACTCACCCGGCGACCGGCAAAGTCATGGCCGGGATAGACGAGCGTTTCATCGGGTAGCGTCAGTATTTTTCGGGTCAGGCTGTCGAACAGCGTCCCGGGATTTTCTTCAGTGAATCCGTCACACGCCTGGGGTTTTACGGGCAGCGTATCGCCGGTGAAGACCCGGTCGCGCCACAGATAGGAAACGCCGCAGGCGGTGTGGCCCGGGGTTGTCAGGCAGCGGAGTGACTCGTCGCCGAAGACAATGACATCACCGTCGCTGACACGGGTCGCCACCGCGCAATCACCGAGTGGGCAACGGGCTCCGACGAACAGCGTCGCGCCCGTGGCCTGTTGCAACTCCGCCAGCCAGGTAACGTCGGCACGATGCGCATGGGTGAGCAAAATATGGCTGAGACTTGCCTGGATTTCATCCAGAAGCGACAGATAAAGCGTCACCTCGCCGGCGACCGGATCAATGATTACGGCATTGCGGCCGCTCGTATCAGCCAGCAAGTAGGTATAGCTGTGCGAACGGGTGTCGTGGATTTGTCGAAAATAGACCATGTCAGGCCGGCTTTCTTTCCTCGCCGATCAGCAGTCGCGTCTCGGTCAGGTAGTCATGGATGGGAATTTCAAGATTCGTCGGCGCCGGCTTGTTCTTGAAGACGCGGCCGGCCAGGTCGAAGGTCGAGCCGTGACAGGGGCAGAAGAAACCACCTGGCCAATCCGGTCCCATGCCATCGGCAGTGCCGCTGGCAAAGCGTGAACTTGGCGAGCAGCCCAGATGGGTGCAGATGCCGATGGCGACGAATATCTCTGGTTTGATCGATCGATGTTCCGATTGGCAATAGGCCGGCTGCTGCTTTGCATCAGACACCGGATCGCTGACGCGTTCCGTCAGTGCAGGCAGGGTGGCGAGCATTTCTGGCGTGCGATGGAGAACCCAGACCGGCTTGCCGCGCCACTCGACGGTCATCATCTGGCCCGGTTGAAGTTGGCCGATATCGACTTCGACCGGCGCACCGGAGGCCCGCGCCCGTTCCGATGGCAACATGCTGGAGACGAATGGCACCAGCGTGATCGCGGTGCCGAGACCGCCCGCCGCGGCGGTTGCAATCAATAGGCGGCGACGTTGGTGGTCAATACAATGTACGGTCATGGTAGGCAACATTGGTATTGGTGACACCACCTTGTATCAAGTTGCATGCCAGCACATCGCGGCGATTGTTTATTTAGTTAACCATCTGTAATTGAACGCTTATTGCAAAATGCTGCCTAAGTCGCCGTCCAAAGTCGAATCGTTAAGTGCCACTAATGGCACTGATGGCTTCGCGGGTTGGTATAGTGATGCCATTACCGACACAGGAATACTCCCATGAGTTTCGCAAACAAGTCGCTCCCAGAGCTGCTTTCCTATCTGGACGGGATGGCCGAACCACGCATCGTCATGGATATCGATTACCGCATCGTCGCCGCCAATCAGGCCTATACGCGGGAGTTCGGCCAGGGCCGACCGGTCATTGGGCGTCATTGTTACGAGGTGTCGCATCGCTTCACAGTGCCTTGCGACCAGGCCGGCGAATCCTGCCCGCTACGCAAGAGCCAGGAGAGCGGACAGATGCAGCGCGTCCTGCATCTTCATCACACGCCGCGCGGCGAGGAACATGTCGACGTGGAGACGACGCCGGTACGCAACCAGCAGGGTGAGGTCAGCTATTTTGTCGAGACGCTGCGGGTGGTCAAACAGGCATCGAGTCGGCCGGCCGCAGAAGGCCTGGTCGGGCGTTCCGCAGCCTTCAAGCACATGCTGTCGCTGGTCATGCGTGTGGCACCGACCGACGCAGCGGTGCTCTTGCTTGGCGAAACCGGCACCGGCAA
>CAISUK010000457.1 GCA_903888645.1 uncultured Pseudomonadota bacterium
AAAGCATGGATGTAGGGCGCCGCCTGGCGGACCCAGGCAACCAGCTTGGCATCGTCGGCTTTTGTCAGCGCAGCCGCACCGGTAGCGGGCGTCAGGTTGTCTTTCATCAATTCTCCCTTTCTTTCGGCAAGCGCCATTGCCATGCCATTGGTGTAGCCACCTTGCAGTGCTCCATCAAAAGCCACCCCATCGTCCTTGCAAGGCGGCGAGGGCGGCAAGTCCCGCCGTTTCGCTGCGTAGGATCCGTGGGCCAAGCGTCAAAGGACGGAAGCCGGCGGCCCGGGCGGCGAGCAGTTCGCTGTCCTCAAAGCCGCTTTCCGGGCCCACCAGCAAACTGATCCCGGCACTTGGCGGCGCTAGGGACGACAAACTGGCGGCATCGGCGGGCGCCAGCAGGTAGCGCGCTTCACCAACTGGTGCAGGATAGCCGAGGAAAACCGGCAGTTCGAGCAGCGGCGCCACCTCGGGAATACGATTACGCCCGCATTGCTCGCACGCCGCTACCGCCACCTGCTGCCAATGCTCGATGCGGCGGTTGGCGCGCTCTCCCGACAGACGGATCAAGCTGCGCCGGGTCTGCAGCGGTTGAATGCGGGCGACGCCCAGTTCTACCGCTTTCTGCACCACCCAATCCATCTTGTCGCCGGAGGGCAGACCCTGCACCAAGGTGATCGCCAATGGGGCCTCGCGCTCGATGTCATGATGCCGGTCAAGGCGCACCCGATCATCGCCAACCAGGCATCCGTCATACTCGCCGCCCAGCCCGTCGAAGAGGATGACCGGGTCGCCCTGGCCGAGGCGCAAGACCCGCCGGGCATGGTGCGCAGCCGCGGCCGGAAGGTCGATGACCCTTCCGGTCGTGAGTGGCTGGGGGCAATGCAGGCGCGGTATCATCGTGACATTATATTGTGATCATCGCGGACTTCGGCCAAGGAGATTTTCATGGCAAGTACCACCACCCCGGTCTGTGACTTCGGCCGCAAAATCATCGACTTTGATCTGCCTGGCACTGACGGCAGGCAGCATAGTGTCGCCTCAGCACGCGGCGAGAATGGCTTGCTGGTGATGTTCATCTGCAACCACTGCCCCTATGTCAAGGCGGTCATGCAGCGCATCGTCCGCGATACCCGTGAATTGGCCGCACTGGGTATCGGCAGCATTGCCATCATGGCCAACGATCCGACCGATTATCCCGAGGACTCCTGGGAAAACATGGTCCGGGTCGCGCGCGAATTCGACTTTTCCTTCCCCTATGTGCTCGATGCCAGCCAGGCAGTGGCGCAGGCCTACGGCGCCGTGTGTACACCGGATTTCTTCGGCTACAACGCCAATCTGGAACTGCAGTACCGGGGCCGCCTCGATGCATCGCGCAAGGAGACTGCTGCGGACGATGTGCGGCGCGATCTCTACGAAGCCATGAAACAGGTGGCGCTGACCGGCAAGGGGCCTGCCGAGCAGATCCCCAGCATCGGCTGCTCGATCAAGTGGAAGACTCCGCCGGGTGCTTGCTGAACGAGAGCGAAAGGTTTTCCTGGGCGGCGATCAACCGCTCGCCATTGGCACTCATGAACGCCTTGAAGGCAATGGCTGCCGGCAGCAGCCGCTTCTCGGTGCGATGCACCAGATGCCATTGACGTACCACCGGCGTGCCTTCGACACGCAGCCGCACGAGGCGTCTGGCCGCCACTTCGAGGCCAATGGTGTGCTCCGAAATAAAGCTGATACCCATGCCCGCCATCACTGCTTGCTTGATGGTTTCATTGCTGGTCATTTCCAGCGTATCGGAGAGTTCCGTCTGGTGCTCGGCAAAGAAACGCTCCATCGCCGCGCGCGTCCCCGAACCCTGTTCCCTGATCAGGAAAGGTTCGTTGGCCAGATCTGACGGCAGGATTTTGCGCTTGCGCGCCAGCGGGTGATCCGGCGCTGCAATGATGACGAGCGGATGTTCCGCGAAGACCTCGGCGACCGTCGGAAAATTCTTTGGCGGGCTGCCCATGATGGCAAGATCGATCTCGTTGTCGGTCAATTGACGGACGATGATTTCGCGATTGTGCACGCCGAGGCGCAACTCGACATCGGGATGCAGGGTGCCGAAGGCCATCAGCAAGCGTGGCGCAAAATACTTGGCAGTGCTGACCACACCGATCAGCAGACGGCCGCCGCGGACGCCACGAATGGCCGCCAGCGCCTCGCCGGCTTCGCGCAGTTGCTGGGCGATCAGGCGTGCATGGCGGAGCAGTTCGATGCCGCCCGAAGTCAGGCTGACCTTCTTGCCGACCTGCTCGAACAGCGGCAATCCGGCGATTTCCTCGAGACTCTGCACCTGCATCGACACGGCCGGTTGCGTGAGATGCAGCTCCTCGGCGGCCCGCGAAAATGACAGATGGCGCGCGACTGCCTCAAAAACGCGCAGCTGTCGCATCGTTGCATTCTTCATCACGGACCCCTCCAAGCCGATTCGCAATCTTATCATTGGCATAAGAAATCGTGACTGTTACTTATGAGTTGAGATGACTAATCTGCGTCGCCATGAAAACGCAGCGAAGTGAAGTTTCAGACCAGTCGAATGACGGCGGGAGCGGCCTTGAAGCCAAAATCAAGCTTCGGGCGCTGATCTTCGATGTCGACGGAACCCTCGCCGACACCGAGCGCGATGGCCATCGGCCGGCCTTCAATGCGGCCTTCGCCGAACTCGGTTACGCCTGGCAGTGGGATGAAACGCTGTATGGAGAATTGCTCGAGGTTACCGGCGGCAAGGAACGCATCCGTCATTTCGCCGAGCAGTACGACATAGAATTCCTGGCACGACCGGATGCCGAGCAACGCATTGCCGACCTTCATGCTGCCAAGACCCGGCACTACCTTGCCATGCTCGAAGGCGGTGGCATTCCCTTGCGCCCTGGCGTGGCCAGACTCCTTCGGCAGGCGCGCGAGGAAGGACTGCGCCTGGCCATCGCCACAACGACAACGCCGGCCAATGTCACCACATTATTGAAAGCCAGCCTCGGCGCCGACGCGGTGAGTTGGTTCGACGTCATCGGCGCCGGGGACATCGTGCCGGCGAAGAAACCGGCGCCGGACATCTACCACTGGGTGCTAGAGCAATTGCAGCTGCCCGCCGCTGCCTGCCTGGCCTTTGAAGATTCGGCGAATGGCGTACAGGCTTCGCTAGGCGCCGGAATTGCTACCCTGGTCACGGAAAACGCCTATACGCAGACACAGGATTTTGCCGGGGCGGTCGCCGTCATCTCCGATCTTGGCGAACCGGGAGCGCCGTTTCGCCTGGTCGCGGGAGCCGGTCACGGCCGGAAGCAGGTGGATATGGGATTGCTGCGCTTGTGGCACAGCACTTCACCGGATTTATGCTCATAATAAAAAAATGTGAATGTTCCTTATGATTTGTTTGGTCTAATCTGCGTAAATCCCTTGTTCAGGTAATGCTTTCATGACGCTCCGCGCCCTGATCTTCGATGTCGATGGCACGCTTGCCAACACTGAGCGCGATGGCCATCGGCCGGCCTTCAATGCCGCCTTCGACGAGGCCGGGCTGGATTGGCACTGGGATCCAAAACTTTACGGCACGCTGCTTGACGTAGCCGGCGGCAAGGAGCGGTTGCGCTATTACGCCGAGCAACATGACGCAACAACATTGGCACGGCCGGATTTCGAGGCGTTGCTCCAACAGTTGCACGAGAGCAAGACGCGGCATTACCAGCGCCTGCTGACCAGCGGCGCGATCCGCATGCGTGCCGACATCGGCGGGTTGATCTGCGATGCGCGCACCGACGGTCTGCGCCTGGCCATCGCCTCGAGTTCACGATTGCAAAACATTGTCGGCCTGCTACGCGCCAACTTGGGCCCCACAGCGGATACCTGGTTCGATGTCATTGCCGCAGGCGAGCATGTCGCTGCCAAGAAGCCCGCGCCGGACAGCTATCGCTGGGTTCTCGAGCATCTTGATTTACCGGCGTGCGACTGCCTGGCCATCGAGGACTCTGCGCACGGACTCGGAGCCAGTCTCGCTGCCGGCATTCCAACGGTCATCACGGTCAGCGATTACACCGTCAACGAATCCTTCGAGGGCGCTCGCATGGTGCTCGAGCAATCGAGCGCGATCACCCTCGAACAGCTTCAACAGTGGCATGCCACTGCCGTACTCCCCTGATAGAAGACGCGCCAAGCGCCAGCCACATCAACCACAATCGTCGATCGCTGCGCATCGACAACTAACTATAGAAAGAGGAAGAGACACATGGATCAATCGAATCGCTATTCCGACCTGAGCCTCAAGGAAGAAGACCTCATCAAGGGTGGCAAGCACATCTTGGTCGCCTACAAGATGAAGCCCAGGGCCGGCACCGGCTACCTCGAGGCAGCGGCGCACTTCGCCGCCGAGTCCTCGACCGGAACCAACGTCGAAGTCTCGACCACCGACGATTTCACCAAGGGCGTCGATGCCCTGGTGTATTACATCGACGAGTCGACCGAGGATATGCGCATCGCCTACCCGATCGAACTGTTCGACCGCAACGTTACCGACGGCCGCTTCATGCTGGTTTCCTTCCTGACGCTGGCCATCGGCAACAACCAGGGCATGGGCGACATCGAGCATGCCAAGATGATCGACTTCTACATGCCCGACCGCGTCATCCAGATGTTCGACGGCCCGGCCAAGGACATTACCGACCTGTGGCGCATCCTCGGCCGCCCGATCAAGGATGGCGGCTACATTTCCGGTACCATCATCAAGCCGAAGCTCGGCCTGCGTCCGGAGCCGTTCGCGGCCGCAGCTTACCAGTTCTGGCTGGGTGGCGATTTCATCAAGAACGACGAACCGCAGGGCAACCAGGTGTTCTGTCCGCTGAAGAAGGTGCTGCCGCTGGTCTATGACTCGCTCAAGCGCGCCCAGGATGAAACCGGCCAGGCAAAGATTTTCTCGCTGAACATTACCGCCGACGACCACTACGAAATGCTTGCTCGTGCCGACTACGGCCTCGAAGTCTTCGGTCCCGACGCCGACAAACTGGCCTTCCTGGTCGATGGCTACGTTGGCGGCCCGGGCATGGTGACGACCGCCCGTCGCCAGTACCCCAACCAGTACCTGCACTACCACCGTGCCGGTCACGGTGCGGTGACATCGCCCAGCGCCAAGCGCGGTTATACCGCTTTCGTTCTGGCCAAGATGTCTCGTCTGCAAGGCGCTTCAGGCATCCACGTCGGCACCATGGGCTACGGCAAGATGGAAGGCGAAGGAGATGACCGCATCATAGCCTACATGATCGAGCGCGACGAGTGCCAGGGCCCGGTCTACTTCCAGAAGTGGTTCGGCATGAAGCCGACCACGCCGATCATCTCCGGCGGCATGAACGCCCTGCGCCTGCCCGGCTTCTTCGAAAACCTCGGCCATGGCAACGTCATCAACACCGCCGGCGGCGGCTCCTACGGGCACATCGACAGCCCGGCGGCCGGCGCGATTTCCCTGCGCCAGGCTTACGATTGCTGGAAGGCAGGTTCCGACCCGATCCAGTGGGCCAAGGAGCACAAGGAATTCGCTCGTGCCTTTGAATCCTTCCCCAAGGATGCCGACAAGCTCTACCCGGGCTGGCGCGAAAAACTCGGCGTGCACAAGTAATTCGCCGCTGTCCGACAAACCCCGCCGCGGCGGGGTTTGTTTGGCGCCAATACCCGACTGTTAAGATCGGATAAAGCCATGACTGACTCAGAACAATACAAGGTCCATCAGCAGCCCTTCTACCAGGCGCAGGGCAAGGAGGTCGAGCTCTACGCTGCAGCCTACGCTGCACGCCTGCCGGTGATGGTGAAAGGCCCGACCGGCTGCGGTAAATCGCGCTTCGTCGAATACATGGCCTGGAAGCTGGGCAAGCCACTCATTACCGTCGCCTGCAACGAGGACATGACCGCCAGCGATCTGGTTGGCCGTTACCTTCTCGATGCCAATGGCACGCGCTGGCTGGACGGCCCGCTGACCACCGCCGCGCGTATCGGCGCCATCTGCTATCTCGACGAGATTGTCGAGGCCCGCCAGGACACCACCGTGGTGATCCACCCGTTGACCGATCACCGGCGCACCCTGCCGCTCGACAAGAAGGGCGAACTGGTCGAGGCGCATGCCGATTTTCAACTGGTGATTTCCTACAACCCCGGTTACCAGAGCCTGATGAAGGATCTCAAGCAGTCCACCAAACAGCGCTTCACTGCCTTCGATTTCGATTATCCGCCAGCGGCGCTGGAGGCGCAGATCGTTGCCACCGAAACCGGCATCGACGCCGTCCTCGCCGGGCAATTGGTGAAAATCGGCCAAGCCGCCCGCAACCTCAAGGGCCACGGCCTCGACGAAGGCATCTCGACACGCCTGATCGTCTACGCGGCGACCTTGATCCGTCAGGGCGTCGAACCCCGCGATGCCTGTCGCATGGCCATGGTGCGCCCCATCACCGACGACGCCGACATTCGCGACACGCTCGATCACGCCATCGACGCCACCTTCGCCTGAACTTTCTCGGCCAGTAGACCATGGCGACCGGATTCCGTCCCGTCACCGATGCCCGCCAGCGACAAATGTCGCAGCCCCAGGCGCAGGTCTGGTGGAAGGCGCTCGATTGCGGTTTCGCCCCGGTGGCCGATGTCTTCGAGGACTGCCTGGCGGACGCGGTGAACCGCCTCGGCCATGCCGAGATCGAGGCCTACATCGAAGCCGCGCGCTTCATCGGCAAACTCGGGCGCGGTGCCGAGCCGCTACTGGCCTTTCTCGAGGAGTGGCCGGTGGTGGTCGAGGCCGCCGGCGGCGATCAGCAGCGTCTCCTGCCGCAGGTCATGGCCACTGTCCGCGTGATGCAGAAATCGCCGAACAGCAAGGCCATCACGCCCTTTTTGCAGACACTGGCGGCGGTCGCTCGGCGCTGGCCCTCGGCGGATCAACTGGCCCACTACCTGGAGATCGCCCTGGACCTGATGACGCGCACCAGCGGGTCCGTGCATGGCCACCACACCACCTTCCCCAGTCCGGGCCTGCCAGAGTTTTTCGTGCGCGCGCCACTGCTGGTGAACACCCTCTCGGTCGCCGGTTTGCGCAACTGGACCGACTACGGCATCCGCAACTACGACAACCACCCGGACCGACAGATCGAATACTTCAGCCTGCAGTCGGCGGACAGTCGCGCCGTCTTGCAACGCGAACGTCACGGCACCCTGTTCGCCGACGTCGAACGCCAACTGGACATGTATCTGCGCGCCCTGTGGCGCGATCCCGATCACCTCGTCCCGTATTCGACGGCCTTCGACGAACTGCGCAAACCGGTTCCCTATTACGATGCACTAGGCATTCGCGTGCCCGACGTGTTTGACGATTGCAACGGCATCTCCGGCATCGACCGCTATCGTGCAACGCTGGCGCACATGGCCGGACATCGGCGCTGGACTGAACCGCTAATTGCCGACAACTGGAGCCCGTTTCAGCGCATGGCGGTGGAGTTTTTCGAAGACGCGCGTATTGATCATCTGCTGATCGGCGCTTATCCGGGGCTCGTCCGCATCCTCCTCGCCCTGCACCCGCGGCCGATCGAGGGGGCCTGCGATCCAGAGACCACGTCATGTCTGCGTCATCGCCTGGCGATGTTCTCGCGGTCTTGCCTCGATCCTGACCATCCTTACACCGATCCGGTCCTGCTCGACTTCGTCAAACGCTTCCACGAAATCGTTGGGCAGAGCGGGTCCGGTACCAAGGAAATTGCGGCACTTGCGCTGAATTACGTAACGCGAACGCGTCGCCCCAGCGACCAGTTCGCGCGCGTCCTTTTCGACGACACAGTCATCGATTATCGTGACGACAACCGGCAGATGTGGCAATTCATCGAGGCGGGCGACGAGGAAGAATCCTTCGACGAAGAGCGCAAGATCGAGCCGGGCGAGGAGCCGCGCGGACTACCGCCCCGTCATTATGCCGAATGGGATTATCTCAGCCAGAGCTACCGGCCGGACTGGGCGAGCGTCTATGAATCGCTGCATGCGTCCGGCAATCCGGCGCTGATCGACAGCTTGCTGGAGAAGCACGCGGCACTGGCCAAGCGGCTGAAGCGTCTGCTCGACCTGCTCAAGCCACAGGACAAGGTGCGCATCCGTTACCAGGAGGAAGGCAGCGAACTCGACCTGGATGTCGCGCTGCGCTCCTTCATCGACTTCAAGAGCGGCAGCCTGCCGGACCAGCGCATCAACATGAGCCACCGCACCGATGGCCGCGACATCACCGTGATGCTGCTGCTCGACCTGTCCGAATCGATCAATGAAAAACTTCCCGGCAGCGGCCAGACCATTCTTGCGCTAAGCCAGGAAGCCGTGTCCTTGCTGGCGTGGTCGATCGAATGTCTCGGCGATCCCTTCGCCATTGCCGGCTTCAATTCGAACACGCGCCACGAAGTCCGCTTTCAACACTTCAAGGGATTCAGCGAGCACTGGGACGACACGGTCAAGGCCCGCCTTGCAGCGATGCAGGGCAACTGGTCGACGCGAATGGGCGCGGCCATCCGCCACGCCGGCCATTACCTGTCACACCGCCAGGCCGACAAGCGCATCCTGCTGCTGCTCACCGACGGCGAACCGGCGGATATCGATGTGACCGATGGCGAATACCTGCATGACGATGCCAAGAAGGCGGTCGAAGAATTGGCCGCCAAGGGCCTGACAACGTTCTGTGTCAGCCTCGACCCGCGCGCCGACGATTATGTCCGGCACATTTTCGGCAGTGGTCGTTACA
>CAISUK010000458.1 GCA_903888645.1 uncultured Pseudomonadota bacterium
GTCAAGAGCCCGTCGCGAGCCGACGGCGCGCTCAGAGCTACGACGAGGTCCGGCCCGTAGGACGACGACGCGCCACAGTCCACCCGACGCCATCGCTGCCGGACATTTCCAGCTCTCAAGCAACATGCCAAGCAGCGTGCGATTGGTCGCGTTGTCATCGACAACGAGGATGCGCTTGCCTTGCAATTCCGCCGGCGGCAGTTCTTTCTGCGTCGGGCGTTCCGATTGTTTGGATTGCTCTTCAAACGGCAAAACAAACCAGAAAGTGGAACCGCTCCCCGGCGAACTGCTCACGGCAATTTCGCCGCCCATCAGTTCAACCAGTCGCTTGCTGATGGAAAGCCCCAATCCGGTTCCACCGAAGCGGCGACTGGTGGAACTATCCGCCTGGGTGAAGGGCGAGAACAAGAGAGCGAGCTGCTCCGGCGGAATGCCGATGCCGCTATCGCGGATGTCGAAACGTAGCCGGATCGGTTGCTCGTCGCTGTCGATGCGGACGCTCAACGCCACTTCGCCTTTGGCGGTGAACTTTATGGCGTTACCGATCAGATTGAGCAGTACCTGACGCAAGCGCCCCGGATCGCCGCGCAGGCGCGACGGGGCCAATGGGTCAATCAGGCTGATGAACTCGAGGCCCTTTTCATCGGCGCGCAGCCCCAGCAAGGTGCTGACTTCGTTGACCAGGATGCGAAGGTCGAAATCGAGTATCTCCACGCTCAACTTGCCCGCGTCGATTTTCGAGAAATCGAGAATGTCGTTGATGATGCCCAGCAGCGCGTGGGCACTTTGTTTTGACGTTTCGGCGAAATCCCGTTGCTCGTCGTCGAGCGGCGTGGTGAGCAGAAGTTCGATCATGCCCAGGATGCCGTTCATGGGGGTCCGGATCTCATGGGACATGTTGGCCAGGAACATGCTTTTTGCATCATTGGCCGCGTCGGCGGCTTCGCGCGCGGCACGCAGATCGGTCACATCGACGCGAAAGCCGACGATATGGTCATTGGGCGTGCGCCGATCGACGATCCGCAACCAGCGACCGGCAGAGGTACGCATTTCGCGAACGTCGCCGCCGGTCCGGTGCGCGCGAAGCGACTGGTCGATCCATTCTTCCTCACGACCCTTGGCCTCCGGATATTCCCCGCGGAGAGCGCTGGCCCGAACAATAGACTCAAACGTGTTGCCGGGAACCATCATGTCGGCGGTCAGCGGAAAGAATTCTCTACAGCGGTCGTTGCAAAAAATCAGCCGGTCGTTTTCGTCATAAATTACAAACGCCTCATCGATCGCATCGATGGCCGCGCGCAGGGTGCCCTCGCTTTGCTTCAGGGCGTTATCGGCAGCGAGTTTTTCCGTATCGCGCGCCACCTGCAGAGAGCTCGCCAGTGCATTGATGGCGCCAGCAATTTGCCCGGTTTCGCCGCGCAAGGCGGGAATCCGCTGTGCAAGATCATTGCCGATCCGATTGAGGCCATCCTTGATCGTCGCCACATCGCGGGTGAGGCGGGTCGCAACGACCGTGACCAAGCCAACTGCCGCGGCCAGCATGAGCAGCGTGAAAGCGTAAACCGTCAATCGCATGCGCTGGATTTCCGCCTCGATGGCATCGATCAGCTGATTGGCCCAGATATAGCCCACAACGCTGCCGCCTTCCTTGATCGGCGTCATTGCATTGAGGATTTTGCCGCGTACCAGCAAGCCGCTCGCTACCATGGGTTCGCCCGTTTCCATGACCTGCCGGCCGGGATGATCAGGGGCGATGGATACCCCGACCTTGCTGCCGTATTCGGCGCTGGGACCGTAGGTGAGGATAGCGTCAAGTCCGCGGTGATAGTAGCCGACACCAACGCCTGGAAAGGCGTCAGCCACTTCGTCAGAGTAGGCTGCCAGGGCACGGTTCAGGGCGCTGATGCGGGCCGCCCGCTCAGTGGGCAAATCCTGTTGCCCGGACAGCAAGATGGCATATCCGCCTTGCGTCTGCAACTTGGACAGCAAAAGGCGCGTAATGCCAAGCAGATGTTGCCGCTTTTCGTCGAGGATCGCCCTTTCGCCACCCAAGGTCAGAAAATGGCCAAGCCCGCCGATAGAGATCCCTACCAATGGGATGAGCAGAAGCAACAAGCGCGTCCGCAATGTTTTGGGCCACCACTTTTGCAGAAGCGTCATTGGCGGATTTCAAGAATTCCTGAAAGCGAAGTCGGACCTTCCTGGCAGCAAATATGAATCAAGGCAGCGCAAGGGTCTTCTCGTCTATTCATGCAGGCTTTGCAGATCGTGCAATAGCGCAGGTTGGTCTGAAACAGGGGTAGCCTACCAGCGAACGCTGAGCTATGTATCGAGTACAGCGAATTTCAGTTGGCTTCGAGGATTTTTCCAATAGCTGCACATGGTCAGCGATCTTGATCATTTGCCACGGACCGCTCGAAGTGCACGCTGGCGGTTCAGACGATACGATCTTCTGGCCGCGTGATCTTGCCCGTTAATTCGTAGCGATCGCTGGACGTACGCAGCGGATGTTCAGTTGCGCCGCCATCCCATACCGGGTCGGGAATGCCGTTGAATACTTCCCGCAGTCGCTGGCCCCAGGAGCTGCAGATCATCCGGAAATAGGGGTTGCCGTCATCGATGCATACGATCTGCTCGCTGCGGAACGCACCTTCCCGGTAGACCAGCAAGTCAAGCGGCAGACCAACGCTCAAGTTGGACTTCAGTGTCGAATCCATCGACACCAGCGCACACTTGGCGGCAACGTCGAGCGGGGTGGTCGGCGTGAGCATGCGATCGAGGATAGGTTTTCCGTACTTGCTCTCGCCGGCCTGCATGAAGCAGGTTTCGCGCGTTGCCTCAATGAAGTTACCCGCTGAATAGACCAGGAACAAGCGCATCGCCTCACCCTTGATCTGGCCACCGAAAATCATCGAGGCGTTGAAGTCGACCCCTGCTGCGTGCAACGACGGGCCGTCTTGTTGGTAAACACGGCGCACTGCGGCGCCAAGCACGCGCGCCGCATCGAACATGCTTTCGGCATTCCAGATGGTGAGCGCCGGCTGATTCGGGCCCCGGTCGACTTTTTCCAGTTGCAGGATCTCGCGCACGGATTGGCTGATGCTCAAGTTGCCAGCCGAGAGAAGCACCATGAAGCGGTCGTCGGGCTTCTCATAGACGATCATCTTGCGAAAGGTGCTGATCTGGTCGATGCCGGCGTTGGTTCGCGAGTCCGAGAGGAACACGAGGCCGGCGTTGAGGCGGATGCCGATGCAGTAGGTCATGATTGGGCTGGGCCTCGGGTATTTGTCGCTACGCGGATCAAACAGGCTGGATGGATGCCTTATTGCAGTGAAGGCCTCTAGTGAAGAGTCACACCGAAGTTGGCAAGACCGTCACGCCGATGAATTGTCTTATTTTTTCAATCCCTTGGGAAGAACCTGGTGCGCTCGGCGGGGATCGAACCCACAACCCCTGGCTTCGGAGGCCAGTACTCTATCCATTGAGCTACGAGCGCTTGGAGGAGAATTTCAACAGCGTGGAGCAGGCGGCATTGTATCGCGATGGGCCGTGCTTTCGGTGTCCTCAAAGCACCCATGCAAGTTGTTCGAGGCCTTTCTTCCCTTCAATACCAGCCGGCCGTTAAAATGACAGCGATCAGATCGTGAGGAACCTCGCTATGTTGCGCTGTTTCGTGGTTGTCTAGGATCGTCATGCCCCTACCCCCTTTGACGCATCACGAGATCATCGAACTGGTCGAGCCATTCACGCGTCGCGGCCGCCATGTGGATCTCGCCGCCACTGATCGGATCGCGCGCCGCCTTGCCTTCAAGCCAGTCCATCATGCCGACGAGACCGGTGCACTGGCGGGGCTGTGCGAGATACTTCAACTCGAGAGCCGTAATTCTGGCAACTATCGCCTGACCCGCCGGCTCCTTCTTGACAGCGGACTGGAGGCGACTCTGGAGACCGATGGGAAGGATCCCGGCGAGCTTCTGGCGCGTGTCGAAGCTGTCCCGGTGCGGCGACAATTTTGCAGCGGCGACGGCTTTGTCATTGCCCATGCACACCGCATGGAAGACGGAGGGGATGCCTCGGCAGCGACACCGGCGCCGGAGATGCTTCTGACCCATGGCGAGGCCCGGGTTGGCGCCATCACGTTGAAGCTCAGGGTGTCGACGGTCAGCGGCTATCCTGCTGACATCGAGTTGCTGGCTGCCGCCGGCGACAGCATTGAACTGCCCGAGGATATGCTGGCGGTGCTTGGCTGGGACTGGGCGCGCCTGATAGCGGATACCGATCGCTGGACCAGTAAAGTTCGGGTTCGTGGCGGCGAACTGCAGCGCAGCGAACGCTCCGAGATCAAGCTGCAGCGGGCTGCCGAGCATCTCGCCCAAATATTCGCGGAAGCGCCCCGGCGCTATCATCAACGCTGGTACGCAGCGCGCTGGGGGGTGGCATTTCGTCGAGCAATTCCGCTGCTGACCGGCATCGGTCTGATAGCCGGCGCAATCGCTGTGCCCAGCTTGCATATCCCCGAGGGATCGCCGATCCGACTGCTGCTTTTCAATTCGCCGACCATCCTGATCGCGCTGGCTTTTTGCATGCAGGAACTCCCGCGGCTGGAGATTCCACCGTTGCCGCGACGCCTCACGGCGCCGGCATGGCGAAAAACGCAGCCGGTCGCCTGACCAACATCAAAGGAGCGTAGCAAGCGATGCACGGCAATCCGATGAACATCCCGCCCATCTCGATCGCCGCGGCCAAGGCTGCGCTGCTCGAGCAATACGCCGATGCCACCCTGCGCCGGCGCGCCACCATGCTCTGGGGAACGCGGGGGGTGGGCAAGTCGTCGATCGTCCGGCAGATCGCCGCCCACTTCAATGTTCCCCTGGTCGATCTGCGCTTGACGACGATCGAGCCGGTGGACATCCGTGGCGCCATTTATGCGGATGACGTTCAGGCGAAGACGGTCTGGTTCCCGCCCGAATTTTTGCCGGCAGCCGATCAAACCGAGGGAATTCTCTTTCTTGACGAGCTGACGGCTGCCGACCAGCGCCTGCAAATATCCGCGTATTCGCTGATCCTCGACCGGCGGGTGGGGAACTATCGGTTGCCTGACGGCTGGCAGGTCGTTGCTGCCGGCAATGCCAGTTTCCACGGCGCGGTCTGCCATGACATGGGCACGGCGCTGGCCGACCGGATGTTTCACTTCAATGTGCAGACAGTCATCGAGGCCTTTCTCGACTATGCGCTCGGCCAGGATTTTGCACCGGAAGTGATGGCCTATCTGAAGGTTCGCCCGGACAAGCTCGACGACACCCAAGCGCAACTCGCCAGCGATTATCTGATCGGCGCCAGTCCGCGCGGTTGGGAAGATATCTCCAACGTCTTGAAATCGGGGCTGAGCGAATCCGCCAAGCGCACCTTTGTGCAGGGCCGGATCGGCGCCGCCAATGCGGCCGAGTTCTTCGGCGTGTTGCGCGAAATCCAGGCCGCTGTCGACGTGGTGCGACTCCTCGCCAGCCGCAAAGGCGATGAGACCGCCGCCCTGCTGCCGAAGACGCTCGACGGTCTCTACGGCGTGATCTACGGGCTGCTCGCGGCCAGCAGCGACGAGCGCACGCTCGGACGAGCCATGGAAATTATCGAGCAGTTGCCCGACATCCGCGGCGAGGTGGCCTTGCCGATTCGCGAAGCGCAGACGCTGGCCATGGAACTCCTCATGCAAAAGGCCCTGGAGAACGGTCTGGAAGCCACTGTCATGGATAGCGCTGCTTACAAGCGCTATGCAGAAAGACGTCGTCAGGAAAACCAGGGAGCCTGAGATCGGGATGTCTGCCAGCTTGTTTGCGCAATTGCCTACCAACCGTGCGCCGCATCTTCATCGCGGCACGCGGGCAATTCAGCGGATGGTCGAGTTTGCCCCGTCCACTGGCGGCCTCGCGCTCTGGGTAAAACATCAGGATATTGACGATGCCGCGCCAGCCGCTGGCAAACCCGGCAAAGCTGGCGCGGCAAAGCCGGCGCCGGTCGCTACCGACGGCAACACCGTCTATTACAGCCGCGAGTTCGAGTCATTGCCGATCGCTGCGCAAGCTGGCCTGGTTGCCCATGAGGTTCTGCATATCGCTCTCCGCCACCCGCAGCGCTGCCTGGATCTGCAGCATCTGCTCGGCGACGTCGACCTGCAACTTTTCAATATCTGTGCCGATGCCATTGTCAATAGCACGCTCAGTCACCTGAGTTGGCTGAAGTTGCCCGCCTCGGCGGTACTCCTCGATCGACTCCTCGCCAGCGCCCTTGGGATAACTGAGGATATCGAGAAATCGCTGCTCGAATGGGACGTCGAGCGGCTCTACCGGACGATCGACGACCGCCGGCCGGCGCAGCAGGGCGGTCGCCAAACGCGTCGACCACAGCCCGGCGGCAGCGCGGAAAGTCAGCCGGGATTGGCCGGTTCTCCGTCGCAGAATCCACAGAACGAGTCGCGCAAGACAGCGCGAAGCGATGGACAACGCTCGGCGCGCATCAGGGATCTTGGCGCCGAAGATGCCACCGACCTCCTGCTCGGCCCTGAGACCGAAGGGCCGCCGGAGGCCGAAGCCGAGGAGGCCCGCGAGTGGAGCGAGCGGATCCTGCGCGCCCACGCCGGCGACGGTGCGCACTCGATGCTGCGCACCTTGATCGCCGATTTGCCGAAGACGCGCACGCCTTGGGAGCAGATCTTGCGCACACAGCTGGCGCGCAGCCTGTCACCGCGCCGGGATGTTTCCTGGTCGCGACCGGCGCGCTCGTACATCGCCAATCAGGGCCGCTGCGGTCCGCACCGGCGCCTCCCTTGGGAGCCCGGGTTCAGTTCGACCAAAGCGGTGCCGCGCCTCGTCGTGATCGTTGATGTGTCCGGTTCGATCGAGAACGAACTGATGGAACGTTTTGCCCGCGAAATCGAGGCGATCACGCGCCGCCAGGAATCCGCTCTGGTGCTGATCATTGGCGACAACCGGGTGCAACGGGTTGCCCGCTTCGAGCCGGGTCATTCCGATCTGCGCAAGATCGAGTTCAATGGCGGCGGTGGCACCGACTTCACGCCGCTGCTCGAAGAGGCCGACAAACACCGTCCGGACATTGCTGTCGTGCTGACCGATCTGGACGGACCGGCGCGTTTTCGACCCCGCTGGCCGGTTATTTGGGCCGTGCCCGAGGCTTGCCAGCATGCCGTTGAGCCCTTCGGACGAAAACTGATCTTGCGGTGAATTCGGGCGCGAACAAACGTGTAAGCGCCCGCGGTGGCGAAACGCGTCAGCCGAATTTTCCGGTATCGACCCACTCTGCAGAAATCAAGGTCCACCAGTCGACGGCCAATCCACGCAGGACATAATCATACGGTAGCCAGCCATAGCCACCGTCGCCCCATCCCGTGCCCCAGGAGTTGCGGATCAGCAAGGCGCCGGTAGTGGCAGCGGTGGCGTTACCGTTCTTGATCTGGATGGTGTCGTTGTAGCCGGCGACCACCACGGCATGGCCGCCGACAACCTTGTCCGTGGCGACCGGGAAAGGGATCGCCCCCTTGTTCGCGACACTGGCCTGCGTATAGGAGTTGTAAACCGTGAAGCCAAAGAAGGACGGTAGCCCGGCCGCCAGATTGGTTTTGATGGCGGCCAGCAAGGCCGGCTTGGGCGTGCCGGACGGATCGAGCCGGTAGTAATTCACTGCCTGATAATTTTCCGCGAAGGAATACAGGAAAGCACCGGGGTCGGTGTCGAAATTGGCCTCCACATACGGCCAATATTCCTCGGGCGGAACGCCGAACAAAGCCAGCGCTTCGAGGGTGGAGCGAAGGTAGGCGCCAGTGTCTCCCGTCCACTTCAAGAGGTTGCGCGTCGCCTTGTAGAGGAAAAGGCGCGACGCGTCGACGTGTTTGCCGAAGGCACGCCGCTCGTAATATTCCAGAAGGCCCACTCCGGCATTGGCGGTGCACGAGCCGAGACTCCCCTGATTCTCGATGGGCGAGAACCAGGCGCGTAAATCGACAGCGGCCGCCAAGGTCGGCGGGACGCTTGGTGCTGCCAAGTTGGGGTGCACTTTGGCGCGCAGCGGGACGATGCTTTCATGGTCCTCGGTGTAATCCTTGATGCTCGGCAACTCGCGCAGCCAGCCAAAAACGAGGGGTTCTGTTGAATCGGACATGGCAATATCTCCTTAAAACTTGTGGCGTAAAAAAGGGGGTGCCCAACATCGAAGCAAAATTCGCCGGGCGGAAATACGCGCCAACCGTACTTTCGTACTTTCGCTTTCATGGGTTGGGGTTTCCATCTGATTCAGCAATCTTGGTGCCATGATCGGGTCGCGAGAATTTCTTTTTCCAATACAGCACGATAGCCAAACCGGCTTGAACCAAAATAGCCTGCAGCATGGGTTCTTTTTGACCCGGTTGGGTCGAAAAGAACCCACCGTATGACAATCCACTGTTGCCTGTTCCCGCACCGCAGGCTCCCTTCGGAAAAGCCGAACGGCTCTTCGCAATTTTCCGCTTCCCAGAAGCGTCCGAGTACAGTAACTTATCGGTATTGGGTCATGGCGTGGTTATCGTCGCGGTTAACGTCGGCCCTGAACGAGCTGCCGGTTCAACCGGCGGCATAAAACCGAGGAGCAGTGCATGGCCGAAGCAAGCGGCATCGAGACCATCAAGGCGGTGGTCGAAGCAAAGAAATCCCTGCCCGGCGCATTGCTGCCCATCCTGCACGACATCCAGGATGCGCTCGGCCATGTCCCGTCAGAAGCAGTTCCCGTGATCGCCGCCGCGCTCAATCTGTCGCGCGCCGAAGTCCATGGGGTCATCAGCTATTACCACCACTTCCGTCAGCATCCGGCCGGTCACCATGTGCTGCGCGTCTGTCGTGCCGAGGCCTGCCAGTCGCTCGGTTCGGAAGCGCTGGCGGATCATGCCAAGGCCACTCTCGGTTGCGATTTCCATGAGACAACGGCAGACGGATCATTCACCCTGGAACCGGCCTATTGCCTCGGGCAATGTGCCTGCGGCCCGGCCATGCTGATCGACGACAGCGAGGTGCACGCCCGCCTGACGCCTGAAAAGTTCGACGCCATCGTCGCCGCCAAGCGAGGTGCAGAATGACCATCACCGTTTTCGTTCCGCGCGATTCCACTGCGCTGGCGCTGGGGGCCGAGTCTGTGGCCGCAGCGATTGTCAGTGAGGCTGCCCGGCGCGGGCTCGACGTCAACGTCGTGCGCAACGGTTCGCGTGGCCTGTTCTGGCTGGAACCGCTGGTCGAGGTGGCATCGCCGCAAGGTCGTATCGCTTTCGGGCCGGTTACCGCTGCCGATGTGGCCAGCCTGTTTGAAGCCGAATTTCTCACCAAGCCCACGCATGCGCTTTGCCTCGGCCCGACCGAGGAAATTCCTTACCTGAAGCAGCAGCAACGGCTGACCTTCGCTCGCGTCGGCATCATCGATCCGCTCTCGATTGACGACTATCTGGCGCACGAAGGCTACCTCGGGTTGAAGGCGGCGCTCTCTTTGACCCCGGCGCAAATTGTCCAGATCGTCACTGATTCCGGCCTGCGTGGTCGCGGCGGCGCGGCATTTCCGACCGGCATCAAGTGGAAGACCGTCCTTGGTGCAGCGGGCGACCAGAAATACGTGGTCTGCAATGCCGACGAGGGTGACTCGGGCACCTTCTCCGACCGCATGGTCATGGAAGATGATCCGTTCATGCTGATCGAGGGCATGACCATCGCCGGCATCGGCGTCGGTGCTGATCGCGGCTACATCTACGTTCGCTCCGAATATCCGCACGCCTTTGCCGCCTTGAACGATGCCATCGCCACAGCCACGGCGCAGGGTTACCTCGGCGACAACATTCTCGGGTCGGGCAAAGCCTTTCACCTTGAGGCGCGCAAGGCAGCCGGCGCCTACGTCTGCGGCGAAGAGACGGCGATGCTGGAAAGCCTCGAAGGCAAGCGCGGCATCGTCCGCGCCAAGCCGCCGCTGCCGGCCATCATCGGTCTTTTCGGCAAGCCGACAGTCATCAATAATGTGATTTCGCTGGCTGCCGTGCCACTGATCCTGGCGCGCGGTGCCGCTTTCTATCGTGACTGTGGCATCGGCCGTTCGCGCGGCACTCTCCCCTTCCAGTTGGCCGGAAATATTCGTTATGGCGGCCTCGTCGAAATTGCTTTCGGCCCGACACTGCGCCAGTTGCTCTACGATTTCGGCGGCGGCACCCACAGCGGGCGAAACATCCGCGCTGTTCAGGTCGGCGGCCCGCTTGGTGCCTATATGCCCGAGTCGCAGTTCGATACGATCCTCGACTACGAGGCCTTTGCCGCAGTCGGCGCCGTGCTCGGTCACGGCGGTCTGGTGGTGTTCGACGACAGCGTCGACATGGCCAAACAGGCGCGTTACGCGATGGAATTCTGTGCGCTCGAATCCTGCGGAAAATGCACGCCCTGCCGGATCGGTTCGACGCGCGGTGTCGAGGTCATCGACCGCATCGTCGCCGGCAAGGAGCGACCGAAGCAGGTGCATTTGCTCCGTGACCTCTGCGACACCATGTTGAGCGGTTCGCTCTGTGCGATGGGCGGCATGACGCCCTATCCGGTGCTGTCCGCCCTCAATCATTTTCCCGAAGACTTCGGCATTGCTGTCGAAGCCAAGGCCGCCTGATCGGCCGCTGCCGCAAGCCAAGCAAGGAGCAAGACCATGAGCATGATTCAAGAAGTTGACTACGGCACGCCGCGCAGTACTTCCGAAACATTGGTGACCCTGGAGGTCGACGGCGTCGAAGTCAGCGTGCCTCAGGGCACCATGCTGATGCGCGCCGCCGTCGATGCGGGCGTCATGATTCCGAAACTGTGCGCGACCGACAGCCTGGAGCCGTTCGGTTCCTGCCGCCTTTGCCTGGTCGAGATCGAGGGTCGCAAGGGCTATCCAGCGTCCTGTACGACGCCTGCCGAAGCCGGCATGAAGGTGCGCACGCAGTCGCCGAAACTGGCCGACCTGCGCCGCGGCGTGATGGAGCTGTATATTTCCGATCACCCCCTCGACTGCCTGACCTGCCCGACCAACGGCAACTGCGAGCTGCAGACGCAGGCCGGCGTGGTTGGCCTGCGCGAGGTACGCTACGGTTTCGAGGGCGCCAATCACTTTGCCGAGGCCAAGGACGAATCGAATCCGTACTTCACTTATGATCCGTCGAAATGCATCGTCTGCAATCGTTGCGTGCGCGCCTGTGAAGAAACCCAGGGCACCTTCGCACTGACCATTTCCGGACGCGGTTTCGAATCGCGCGTCTCGCCCGGCCAAAGCCAGCCGTTCATGGAATCGGAATGCGTTTCCTGCGGTGCTTGCGTCAATGCCTGCCCGACCGCGACGCTGACGGAAAAGACCATCGTCGCCATGGGGCAGGCAGATCACAGCGTCATTACGACGTGTGCCTATTGCGGCGTCGGCTGCGGTTTCAAGGCGGAGATGAAAGGCAACGAAGTGGTGCGCATGGTGCCGTGGAAAGATGGCCGTGCCAACGAGGGCCACGCCTGCGTCAAGGGCCGATTCGCCTGGGGTTACGCGACCCACAAGGACCGCATGCTCAAGCCGATGATCCGGGCGAAAATCACCGATCCGTGGCAAGAAGTGTCGTGGGACGAGGCGCTCAACCACGCTGCCGGCGAGTTCCGCCGCATCCAGGCCAAGTATGGCCGTGACTCGATTGGTGCCATCAATTCGTCGCGATGCACCAACGAAGAAACCTATCTGGTGCAGAAGCTGGTGCGGGCCGCTTTCGGCAATAACAACATCGACACCTGCGCCCGCGTCTGCCATTCACCGACCGGTTACGGGCTGAAGCAAACGCTGGGCGAGTCGGCGGGCACGCAGACTTTCAGTTCCGTCGATCACGCCGATGTCATCCTGGTGATCGGCGCCAATCCGACCGACGCCCATCCGGTGTTCGCCTCGCGGCTGAAAAAGCGGGTGCGTCAGGGCGCCAAGCTGATCGTGGTCGATCCGCGCACCATCGAACTGGTCAGTTCGCCGCACATCAAAGCCGACTATCACCTCAAGCTGCGTCCGGGCACCAACGTCGCCGTGGTGACAGCGATGGCCCACGTGATCGTCACGGAGGGCTTGCTTGACGAAGCCTTCATCGCCGAACGCTGCGAAGCCAAGGCCTTCACCGAATGGCGCGAGTTCGTCGCACGGCCGGCCAATTCGCCGGAAGCGACTGAAGCCGCCACTGGTGTGCCGGCCGCCGACCTCCGCGCAGCGACGCGGCTCTATGCCACCGGCGTGGATGGGCACAAGAACGCGGCCATTTACTACGGGCTCGGCGTGACTGAACACTCCCAGGGTTCGACGACCGTGATCGGCATCGCCAACCTTGCGATGGCCACAGGCAACGTCGGCCGCGAAGGTGTCGGCGTCAATCCGCTGCGCGGCCAGAACAACGTGCAGGGCTCCTGCGACATGGGTTCCTTCCCGCACGAATTGCCGGGCTACCGCCATGTTTCCGACACGACCACGCGCAACCTGTTCGAGCAGCATTGGGGCGTAACCCTGCAATCCGAACCCGGCCTGCGCATTCCCAACATGTTTGAAGCCGCCCATGACGGCAGCTTCAAGGGCCTGTATTGCCAGGGCGAAGATATCGTCCAGTCCGACCCGAATACCCAGCACGTCACCGAGGCGATGATGGCCATGGAGTGCGTCGTTGTTCAGGACATCTTCCTCAACGAGACGGCCAAGTATGCCCATGTCTTTCTGCCGGGCGCGTCATTCCTGGAGAAAGACGGCACCTTCACCAACGCCGAGCGGCGCATTTCCCGCGTCACCAAGGTCATGCCGCCGAAGTGCGGCAAGGCTGACTGGGAAGTGACCGTGGCCTTGGCCAACGCGCTCGGCTATGCAATGCACTATGACCATCCGTCGCAGATCATGGACGAAATCGCCTCGCTGACACCGACTTTTACCGGGGTCAGCTACGCCAAGATCGAGCAACTCGGCAGCATCCAGTGGCCGTGCAACGACAAGGCGCCGGAGGGCACACCGACCATGCACGTCGACGGCTTCGTTCGCGGCAAGGGCAAGTTCATCATTACCCAGTACGTGCCGACCGATGAAAAGGTGACGCGCAAGTACCCGTTGCTGCTGACCACAGGACGCATCCTGTCGCAATACAACGTCGGCGCGCAGACCCGTCGCACCGAGAACGTCCAGTTCTATGGCGAAGACATCCTCGAGTTGCACAGCCACGATGCCGAGGAACGTGGCATCAATAATGGCGACTGGGTAGGCATCGAATCGCGGGCCGGGCAGACGGTGCTGCGCGCCACCATTTCCGAGCGGATGCAGCCGGGCGTCGTCTATACGACTTTCCACTTCCCTGAATCGGGGGCCAATGTCATCACCACCGACAACTCCGACTGGGCCACCAATTGCCCCGAGTACAAGGTGACCGCCGTGCAGGTGATGCCGGTGGCACAGCCCTCCGAGTGGCAAAAGTCTTACCAGCGCTTCAACACCGAGCAACTGGCGCTGGCACAGGGGTCGGCGGCACCAGCACCGGCCAGCCGTGCCAATGCGTCCGTCACCGCAGGCTGAGGCGGCCACCGCATGAACCTGTCCGTCAAACCCATGCCTGCCGAGCTGACCTATCGCAGTGTTGACGTGGTGGGTTTGCGGGCCGGCCAGCGCCTGCACGGCCAGGACCACGTGGCCGAAGAAGCGGCGGTGGCGCTGGAGTTCAACGGCATCTCGCACGCGGTGATGA
>CAISUK010000459.1 GCA_903888645.1 uncultured Pseudomonadota bacterium
CCTTCATCTCCGCAGCATCGTTCCAAGAGACCACCCGGGTTCTTACCGAAGCTGCGATCATGGGCAAGCGCGACGAGTTGCGCGGGCTAAAGGAAAATGTCATCGTCGGAAGACTGATTCCCGCCGGTACGGGACTCGCCTATCATCGGACCCGTCGTATGCAATCTTCGGGCGAAGATGCGGCGCAAGGGGTGTTCTTGCCCACCCTGCCGCAAAGTGTTGTAGAAGACGTTCCGGCGGGTTGACGCGCCGGTACTCGGTCAATATAATCCGGCCTCTTTGCTCCCAGCAGTGGGGCCGTAACTATTTGGGAATCGCTTCATATGCCTACAATTAATCAGCTGGTGCGTAAGGGTCGTCAAGCGCCGATCAGCAAGAGCAAGGTGCCGGCGTTGGGCGGAAGCCCGGCCAAACGAGGGGTTTGCACCCGTGTTTATACGACTACACCGAAAAAGCCTAACTCGGCGCTGCGTAAAGTCGCAAAAGTCCGCCTGACAAATGGTTTTGAAGTCATTTCGTATATTGGCGGTGAAGGCCATAACCTGCAGGAGCACTCAGTCGTATTGATTCGCGGCGGTCGCGTCAAGGATCTGCCGGGCGTGCGCTATCACATCGTTCGCGGCAGCCTCGATACGCAGGGTGTCAAGGATCGCAAGCAGAGCCGTTCCAAGTACGGCGCAAAGCGGCCCAAGGCTGCATAAGTAATCGAGGATAAACCATGCCAAGACGCAGAGAAGTACCAAAACGCGACATACTGCCCGACCCCAAGTTCGGCAGCGTCGACGTATCCAAATTTGTCAATGTCCTGATGACAGCTGGCAAGAAGTCGGTCGCGGAGCGAATCATCTACGGGGCGTTCCAGAACATCACGAAAAAGAGCGGTAAAGATCCGCTCGAAGTTTTTGGTCAAGCCATCAATAACGTCAAGCCGGTAGTTGAAGTGAAGAGCCGCCGCGTCGGCGGTGCCAACTATCAGGTTCCGGTGGAAGTTCGACCGCTGCGCCGCATGGCGCTTTCAATGCGCTGGATTCGCGAGGCGGCACGCAAGCGCTCAGAAAAGTCAATGGACCAGCGTCTCGCGAGCGAGTTGCTGGAGGCGGCCGAAGGTCGCGGAGCGGCTATGAAGAAGCGCGAAGAGGTTCACCGCATGGCCGAAGCTAACAAGGCTTTCGCCCACTATCGTTTCTGACGGTAATCATGGCGGCAGATCCTCGAACGAGGTACTGCCGTTCATCTCCCGAGTACCGACCGCTCAAGCTGTTCAATCGACAGGTGGCAGGTCGGTAAGGTTTAAGAAAGACAGGTAATCCAAGTGGCCCGCAAGACTCCTATCGAGCGCTACCGAAATATCGGAATCAGTGCGCACATCGACGCCGGCAAGACCACCACGACCGTGCGCATTCTTTTCTATACCGGCGTTAATCACAAAATCGGTGAAGTCCACGACGGTGCTGCCACCATGGACTGGATGGAGCAGGAGCAGGAGCGCGGTATCACGATTACTTCTGCAGCGACCACCTGTTTCTGGAAGGGGATGGCCAATAACTTCCCCGAGCACCGCATCAACATCATCGACACCCCGGGCCACGTTGACTTCACGATCGAAGTCGAGCGTTCAATGCGTGTCCTCGATGGCGCCTGTATGGTTTATTGCGCGGTCGGTGGGGTTCAGCCCCAGTCCGAAACAGTCTGGCGTCAGGCCACGAAGTACAAGGTACCTCGGCTTGCTTTCGTGAACAAGATGGACCGTCAGGGAGCAGACTTTTTCAAAGTCCACGACCAGATGCGTACGCGCCTCAAGGCAAATCCTATCCCGTTGCAAATCCCGATTGGCGCAGAAGAGCGCTTTGAAGGTTTGGTCGATTTGATCAAGATGAAATCGATTATTTGGGAAGAGGCCAATCAGGGTATGAAGTTCGAGTACGGCGAGATTCCCGCTGAACTCGTCGATCTCGCCCAGGAATGGCATGAGAAGATGGTGGAGGCTGCGGCTGAGGCCTCTGAAGAGTTGATGAACAAGTATCTTGAGTCCGGTGCTTTGACCGAAGAAGAGATCAAGCTCGGCATCCGTACCCGCACCATCAACGCCGAGATCGTGCCCATGCTCTGCGGCTCCGCCTTCAAAAACAAAGGCGTGCAGGCGATGCTGGACGCAGTAATAGAGTTCCTTCCCGCACCGACCGATATTCCACCAGTGACTGGGATCCTCGAGAACGAAACCCAAGGTGAGAGACGGGCAGCCGACGATGAGCCATTCTCGGCGCTGGCGTTCAAAATCATGACGGACCCGTTCGTTGGGCAGTTGACCTTCTTCCGGGTCTATTCGGGAATGGTCAAGACCGGCGACACAATCTATAACCCGATCAAGGGGCGCAAGGAACGTATCGGCCGCATTCTTCAGATGCATGCCAACCAGCGCGAGGAAATCAAGGAAGTTTTTGCCGGCGACATTGCCGCTGCCGTTGGTCTGAAAGAAGCCACAACGGGCGAAACGCTGTGCGATCCGGCCAAGGTTATCACGCTGGAGCGCATGATCTTCCCGGAGCCTGTCATTCACGTCGCCGTAGAACCGAAAACCAAGGTTGACCAGGAAAAAATGGGTATCGCCTTGAATCGCCTCGCGCAAGAGGACCCGTCCTTCCGCGTCCGCACTGACGAGGAATCTGGCCAGACGATCATCTCGGGCATGGGCGAGCTACACCTCGAAATTCTCGTTGATCGAATGAAACGCGAATTCAACGTCGAGGCCAACGTCGGCGCGCCGCAAGTCGCCTACCGCGAAGCGATCCGCAAGTCGGTTGAGCAGGAAGGCAAGTTCGTCAAGCAGTCTGGCGGCCGCGGTCAATATGGTCACGTCTTGATCAGGCTGGAACCGAACGAGACAGGCAAGGGCTACGAATTCATCGACGCCATCAAAGGCGGCACTGTGCCGCGCGAGTATATTCCGGCGGTGGATAAGGGTCTGCAGGACACCCTGCCCAATGGCGTCCTTGCAGGATTCCCGGTGGTGGATGTCAAGGTCACGCTGTTCGACGGTTCTTATCACGATGTCGACTCGAATGAAAATGCCTTCAAGATGGCCGCTTCGATGGCGTTCAAGGATGCCATGCGCAAAGCCAGCCCGGTCCTGCTTGAGCCGATGATGGCTGTCGAGGTCGAAACACCGGAAGACTACATGGGTAACGTCATGGGTGACCTTTCAGGCCGTCGCGGCATAGTGCACGGCATGGAAGATCAGGTCGGCGGTATCAAGCTGGTCAAGGCGGAAGTGCCGCTGGCTGAAATGTTCGGCTACTCGACGACGTTGCGTTCGCTGTCGCAGGGTCGCGCCACGTATTCGATGGAATTCAAGCATTACTCCGAGGCGCCGAAAAACGTCGCCGAGGCGGTCATCAACAAGAAGTAATCGATACCCGACACCGTTCTTTGAAATTGTAAGGGAGTCATCATGGCAAAAAGCAAGTTTGAGCGTAACAAGCCGCACGTGAATGTAGGGACGATTGGACACGTTGACCATGGCAAGACGACGTTGACGGCGGCGATCACGACGGTATTGTCGGCGAAGTTTGGTGGTGAGGCGAAAGCCTACGACCAGATTGACGCGGCACCGGAAGAAAAGGCCCGCGGCATCACCATCAACACCGCGCACGTCGAATACGAGACCAAGAACCGGCACTACGCCCACGTTGACTGTCCGGGTCACGCCGACTACGTCAAGAACATGATCACGGGTGCAGCGCAGATGGACGGCGCCATCCTGGTCGTCAGCGCCGCCGATGGCCCCATGCCGCAGACCCGCGAACACATCCTGCTCGCCCGTCAGGTGGGTGTGCCGTACATCATCGTCTTCATGAACAAATGCGACATGGTAGACGATGCCGAACTGCTCGAACTCGTCGAAATGGAAGTGCGTGAGCTTCTCTCCAAATACGACTTCCCCGGCGACGACATCCCCATCATCAAGGGATCCGCGCTGAAAGCCATGGAAGGCGACAAAGGCGAACTCGGCGAAGTGGCCATCATGGCCCTGGCCGATGCCTTGGACAGCTACATCCCGACCCCCGAACGGGCCATCGACCTGCCCTTCCTGATGCCCATCGAAGACGTCTTCTCCATCTCCGGACGCGGCACCGTCGTGACCGGTCGGATCGAGCGCGGCATCGTCAAAGTCGGCGAAGAAATCGAAATCATCGGCATCCGTCCCACCGTAAAGACCATCTGCACCGGCGTCGAAATGTTCCGCAAGCTGCTCGACCAGGGCCAGGCTGGCGACAACGTCGGCGTTCTGTTGCGCGGCACCAAGCGGGAAGAAGTCGAGCGCGGCCAAGTGCTGGCCAAGCCGGGCAGCATCACCCCGCACACCCACTTCAGTTCCGAGGTGTACATCCTGTCGAAGGATGAAGGTGGTCGTCACACCCCGTTCTTCAATGGCTATCGGCCGCAGTTCTACTTCCGGACGACGGACGTCACTGGCAGCATTGAACTGCCGGCGGGGACCGAGATGGTCATGCCGGGCGACAACATCGCTATGACGGTGAAGCTGATCGCCCCGATCGCCATGGAAGAAGGCCTGCGCTTCGCCATCCGTGAAGGCGGTCGTACCGTCGGCGCCGGCGTCGTCGCCAAGGTGATCGAATAACCTAACTTATTACTTGCTCTCCACCGAAAGGGGCGGTAGAATTCCGCCCTTTTCGCATCTCGTGCGCAATTTGCGCCTCGCTCTTTAAGGAAATGTAATGCAAAGCCAGAAAATCCGCATCCGCCTGAAGGCGTTCGACTATCGATTGATTGACCAGTCGGCCCTTGAAATTGTGGATACGGCTAAGCGAACAGGCGCGGTAGTTCGGGGGCCGGTGCCACTGCCGACGCGTATCGAACGCTTCGATATTCTGCGCTCGCCGCACGTCAATAAGACGTCTCGCGATCAATTCGAAATTCGCACTCACCTCCGTCTGATGGACATCATTGACCCGACCGACAAGACGGTCGATGCGTTGATGAAGCTCGATCTGCCGGCCGGTGTTGATGTCGAGATCAAATTGCAGTAGCAGCTCAATTTGTCGGCCGCCGTTTGGCTGAAGAAGGTGCGGCGTTTGCCGCAAGTTGTTTGAAGTTGCCCCGGTCAATCGCAACCGGGGGTTTAGGAGAAAAATATGAGTTTAGGCCTTGTCGGACGCAAGGTTGGTATGACGCGCATATTCGCTGATGATGGAAGTTCCATACCGGTGACCGTGCTCGACGTATCGAACAATCGCGTAACGCAGATCAAAACGCACGACACTGACGGCTATGCCGCGGTGCAGGTGGCATTCGGCAAGCGCCGCGCCAGCCGGGTCTCAAAGCCCGCTGCAGGGCACCTTGCCAAGGCGGGTGTAGAAGCCGGCCACATTCTCAGGGAGTTCCGTGTTGCTGCCGATCAGCTAGCCACCTTCAAGGCTGGCGACAAGATCAGCGTAACCATCTTTTCGGTCGGCCAGAAGGTGGACGTCAGTGGCACCTCGATCGGAAAGGGATTTGCAGGCGCGATCACGCGGCACAATTTCTCGTCGAACCGTGCGTCCCACGGTAACTCGCTCTCGCACAATTCCGCTGGTTCGATTGGTATGGCACAGGATCCTGGCCGCGTTTTCCCGGGGAAAAAGATGGCCGGCCACTTAGGCGACGTGTCCTGCACGACGCAGAGCCTGGAGATTGTCCGCATCGATGAGGCTAGACAGTTGCTGCTCATCAAGGGTGCGGTACCCGGTGCCAAGGGCGGTGACGTTGTCGTTCATCCCGCGGCCAAGGCTGGCCCAGCTGCTGGCAACTAAGGGAACGGGAACATGGAACTAAAACTCATCAATGACC
>CAISUK010000460.1 GCA_903888645.1 uncultured Pseudomonadota bacterium
ATGGGGTAAGCCGCCAACGGCGGCTCACGCTTTCATGGGCGCCTTTGAGGCGCTCACAATCTCAAGCCACCGGCTCTGCCGGTGGTATTTGACTCCGTCGGTGCATTGGTCGGCACCGATAGCGGCAATATTTTTGATGCCTACGCCACGGGGGCGGTGAACGGCAGTGGCAGCGCTATTGGTGGCTTGATAGGCATAGTGAATTCGGACACTGCGCAAATCAGTAACGTTCATGCGAATGTGGTCGTCGCTGGAGATCTTGCTACCGGTGCGTTTGTTGGCGGTCTGGTGGGTGTCTTGCAAGGCGGGAGCTTGGACAATGCATATGCCACCGGGGAGGTGTCAGGCTCAGTCAATGTCGGTGGGTTGATCGGGGGTGCCTCTAGCAGCGGCACGGTCAACAATAGCTATGCTACCGGCGATGTTTCCTGCGGTAGCACAGGGCCATTGGGCGGGCTGGTTGGCTATCTTTACGGTGCAGCAACCCTCTCAAACGTCTATGCCACGGGCAATGTGGTCGGCACGGCAGGTTACGCCGGCGGCCTTGTCGGAACAGTGAATACTGGCGCGAATATTACCAATGCTTTTGCAACTGGCGCAGTGGGCGGTGGTAGTGGTGGCATGAACGGCGGGCTAGTCGGGTATGGGATATCCGGCAGTGCCACCAACGTTTATGCCACGGGCGCGGTGACCGGCGGGAGCTTTAACGGTGGGCTGGTAGGGTACAACAAACTCACCGTAACCGATGCCTACGCCACCGGCGCGGTGAATAGCGGGGCGGCGGTGCTGACCGGCGGCGGGAGCGGTTCCGTCACCAACGGCTCGACCGATTTCCCCACACTCACCACCAACTCATGGACCGGCCCTGCAAGCGGCGGATCGTGGACCACGGCAGGCAACTGGAGCCTCGGCCATGTGCCGACCATTTTGGAAACCGCCGCCATCGGTACGAACAACGTCAATATCCCCAGCATCGTTCTCGCGGGCGACATCACTGCCGCCAGTGGCAGCACCATCAACTTCACCGCGCCACTGGTGAGTTCGCTTTCAATTGGCAGGCCTTTCCAAGTGGGCATGAACGATGCTGATGCGTCACTGCTCACGACCTTCAATTTCAATAGCAGCGGCAAGCTCAATCTCGTCGCTGCGACCGATCTCTTTCTCAATTCTGACTACTACAAAGTCATCAACAGCGTCGGCGCAGAAGGCGATGAGGGTAATCAGAATCTGAATAGCCTGCAAAGCATCGCCAACATAGACATGCTGAACGCGAGCCACTACGTTCTCGGCATGGACATCAACGCCAGCGTCACGTCAGCCTGGAATGGTGGTGCAGGCTTCGTGCCGATCGGGAGCAACTCTAAAACATTTTCAGCGGTCTTCGATGGACTGGGCCATAGCGTCAACAACCTGACAATCAACAGTCCCGCTGCCAAGGTAGGCCTGTTTGGCTGGGTCGACGAAGCGACGATCTGCAACATCGGCATCGTTGGCGGGCGGATTCATGCCAGTGGCGCTGAAGCTGTGGGTGCTTTGGCTGGTTACGGCTCTAATGGAGCGACATTCACCCATGTGTGGTCTGATACTCAGGTCACAGCAGACTCGGATGGTGCGGGCGGCTTGATCGGCACATTAAGCGATGCATCGCTGAGCGACGCCCATGCCAATGGCAGTGTCAGCGGGATAAGCTATGTCGGCGGCCTCGTTGCCGCTGCATATGGAACTGCCCAAATCAGTAACGCCCATGCCCGCGGTGACGTGACCGGCACCGGCAACTCTATCGGCGGCCTGGTAGGAGCGAAGCTGAATACAAGCAGCCTCATTGACAGTTACGCCACCGGCAGCGTGACGGGTGGTGGCAACAATATTGGTGGGCTGGTTGGCATGAGCCAAGGAACGATCAGCGGCAGCTTCGCCACCGGCAGCGTGACGGCTTTCGGTAACGGCTACGGCCAATCTACCGGCGGGCTGGTGGGGGACAACAGTGGCACCATCAGCGACAGCTTCGCCGCAGGGCAAGTGAATGGTTTCTCTGTTGTTGGCGGGCTGGTGGGGAGCAACTACGGCCCGATCAACAACAGCTATGCCACTGGCAGCGTCAGTGGCAATGCCGCTACCGGATTGATTCTCCTTGATGGCGGCAGTTGGGTGGGCGGCCTGGTCGGCAGCAACTCGGGTGCCATCACCGATGTCTACGCCACTGGCAGCGTCAGCGGCACCAACAACGTGGGCGGCTTGGTGGGTGACAACGCTAACGGCGGTAACATCTCCAATGCCTACGCCACCGGCAGCGTCAGCGGCACGGTCTACATTGACTCCGCCACCGGCTTAAACACCGTTGGCATCAACAACAACATTGGCGGCCTGGCCGGTAGTAGCACCGGCTCCATCAGCAATGCCTATGCCACCGGTAGCGTCATCGGCGTTACCGAAGTGGGCGGTCTGGTCGGCTATAACACCGGCCTGCTCAGCAACGCTTTTTACAACGTCGATGCGGTTTCCATCAACGGTGACGGTACGCACAGCCTGACGACCGGCGGTATCTACAATGCACAGTATCTGGACTGGTTCGCAAGCGATTCGCTGCTCAGCGCAAAGACACTCAACATCAGCCACTATTCTTCTTCTTTGCCAGAAGGCAGCGGCGGGTATTACAACGTCAGCAGCCTGCCGGGCTTGAAAGACATGCTGGGGTTCTCGGAAAGTAACGCGGCGCTCAATTTCAGATTGACCAGCAGCGTTAATCTAACAGGCGCGGCGGGCTTCTATGTGCCCTATTTCGCCGGCAAGTTTGATGGCGACGGCAATACCATTTCCAACCTGTCGCTGTCGGTGCAAAACAGTCAGATCGGCATGTTCGGCTTCTTGCCAGTTTGGGCCAGTTCCATTGCCAATCTTGGCGTGACAGGTGCCAGCGTCAGCGGGCGCAACAAAGTCGGTGGGCTGGTGGGGAACATTTATGCCTATGGTACCGTCAGCAACAGTTACGTCACGGGCAGTGTCAGTGGGCTTGACAATGTGGGTGGACTGATTGGCTATAACGGCGAGGGCACGGTTACCGACAGTTACGCAAAGACCGGCAGCGTGACGGGGGCCAGCAATGTGGGCGGGCTGATCGGCCAGAACTTTGATGGCACTGTCAGCACCAGTTATGCCGATGTAACTGTGATTGCAACCGGCGACAACGTCGGCGGCCTTGTGGGGGCCAATGTGGCTGGAATCGTCGGTGCGACGATCAGCAACAGTTACGCCACAGGAAGCGTGACTTCGGGCGGCGAAAATGTCGGTGGTCTGGTGGGTAAAAATGCGGGTGGCCCCGGCGGTTCCGGCAATTACGGTTCTAACGGTGAGACAGGTATGTCAGGGGCAGCAGGAGCCTCGGCCAGCATTACCGCGAGCTATGCCCTAGGTGGCGTGACTGGCGCAAATAATGTGGGTGGCTTGGTCGGCCTTAACACCGGTGGCAGTGGCGGCGGTGGTGGAAACGGCGATTATGGTGGCTTTGGCGGCGCCGGTGGCGCCGGTGGTCAGGCCAGCATTACCAACAGCTATGCGCGGGGCGCTGTCACGGCGACCGCAGGCAATGCCGGTGGCCTGGTCGGTTTGAATAGCGGCGGCGCGGGTGGGCGGGCGGGCTCGGCGGGTTACTATGGCTTTAATTACGGGCCAAATCTTGAAAATGGCGCTGTCGGTGGTAACGGTGGCGTAGGCGGATTGGCCAGCGTGAGCAAGAGCTTTGCCTCCGGCTTGGTAACTGGCCCAACCGCAGGTGGCCTGATTGGTGCCGTCTCTTCCGGGGCAACTGGTGCGGATGGTACCGGCTATGGAACGGCGAGCGCCGGAACGCCCGGAGAAGGTGGTTTGTCCAGCATCAGCAATTCCTTTTTCGACAAGACCGTCAACGCCAGCCTTTCCGGCATCAGTGGTTCGTCCGATGTGGCGGGTCAGGCGTGGGGCATGAGCACCGCCGATATGCAGTTACAGGAGAATTTCACCGGCCCAACAACGGCCAATGGCAGCGTCAGTCCCGATTGGGATTTTGTGGCGACACCGGTGTGGAAAATTTTCTCTGGTGTAAACAACGGTTATCCCTGCTTGGCGTGGTCGGCGGCTTGCGCTTCAGGTGGCGGAGGCGGCGGTGGCGGAGGTTCGACCACCATCTACGTCGACCTGATCACCGGCAGCAGCATCTACGGCAACACGCCAAGCTTCACCTGGGGTTATTTCACCGATGCGGCGGGTAGCACGCCCGCAACCGTGTCGGGCACGCCGACTGGATCGTTAACCTGGAGCGGCGCGCCGACCTCCACATCGTCCGTCGGGCCCTACGGCCTGACCTACAACGGCAGTCTCTCGCTAAGCACCTACACTTTTGCGGCCGGCAATGCGGTCACCTGGAATATCACCGCGCGGCCGATCAGCGTCACCGCCAGCAGCACCGGCAAGACCTATGGCGCCGCCGATCCGGGCCTGAGCTATAGCGTCGGCGGATTGGGTCTGGTCAATGGCGACGTATTCTCGGGTGGTCTGTCGCGCGCTGTTGGCAATAGCGTCGGCAACTACGCCATTACCCAGGGGAGTCTCGGCCTGGGCGCCGCGGCGGGGAACTACGCGCTGAGCTATAACGGCGCCAACTTCAGCATCGGCCCGGCGGCGCTCACCATCACCGCCAGCAATGCCAGCAAAACCTATGGCCAGACGCCGGTGCTGACGGCATTTACTTCCAGCGGACTGCAATACGGCGAGAGCATCGGCAGCATTACCGAAACCAGCGCCGGCACCGCGGCCACTGCCAGTGTCTCGGGCGGGCCTTATGCCATCGCTCCGAGTGCGGCGACTGGTGGCAGCTTCAGCGTCGGCAACTACACCATCATTTACGCCAACGGCAGTCTGACGGTAACGCCGTCGACCCTCTCGGTGAACAGCACCTCGGTGACGAACCGCGCCTATGACGGAACAATGGCCGCTACCCTGACCGGAGGCGTGCTGAGTGGCATCATGAACGGCGACACCGTGAACTTGAACCAGTCGGGCGTTTTCGCCTCGAAGAATGTCGGTGCTGGCATTACGGTAACAGCGACCGACAGCCTGGGCGGAACGGCGGCAGGCAACTACACGTTGACGCAACCGACCGGGCTGACGGGCAGCATAACCCCGGCCCCGCTGACCGTTACCGCCAGCAACGCCAGCAAGACCTACGGCCAGACACCTGTGCTGACGGCATTTACCAGCAGCGGTCTGCAAAACGGCGAGACCATCGGTAGCGTGACCGAAACCAGCACAGGCGCGGCGGCCACTGCCAGCGTCACGGGCGGCCCCTACGCCATCGTTCCGAGTGCGGCGACTGGCGGCAGCTTCAGCATCGGCAACTACAGCATCAACTACGCCAACGGTAGCCTGACGGTAACGCCTGCGCCAGTGACCGTCACCGCCAGCAACGCCAGCAAGACCTACGGCCAGACACCGGTGCTGACGGCGTTTACGTCCAGTGGCCTGCAAAATGGCGAGACCATCGGTAGCGTGACCGAAACCAGCACAGGCACGGCGGCTACCGCCAACGTCGTCGGCGGCCCCTACGCCATCGTTCCCAGTGCGGCGACTGGCGGCAGCTTCAGGCTCGGCAACTACACCATCAGCTATGCCAATGGCGGACTGACGATAACGCCAGCGCATCTCAGCGTTACGGCGGACGACAAAAGCAAGTTCGTCGGCGCGGCCAATCCGTCGTTCACCGCGACGTTGAGCGGGTTCGTCAATGGCGAGACGCTGGCCAGTTCGGGTGTCGGCGGCAGCGCCGGCCTAAGCACCAAGGCGAATACCCGGACCCCGGTCGGTACCGCCGTGATCACCGCCAGCCAAGGCACTCTGGTGGCGGGCAATTACGATTTCACCACCTTCCGGGACGGTACCCTGACCATCAATGCGCCGTTCGTGCCGCCGCCTCCCAGCCTGCCACCGGCCACACCACCTCTAAGTTCAAGTGGCGAAACTTCATCCAGTGGCGGTAGTTCAAGTGGTTCCAGCTCCGGCGCAACTTCGGGTTCGAGCGGCGCAACATCGGGCAGCAGCGGTGGAAATACCTCATCTGGCGGTGACACGTCGGGTTCGTCGAGCGGCGGCCGTGAGGACGACAGGCGTGACGGTGGTTCATCAAGCGGTGGTGCCGGTTCATCTTCGGGCGGAAGCTCATCAGGCGGCAGGAGTTCCGGCGGCGGTTTCGGTGGTGACGATGGCCGGAGCAGCGGATCGTCCTCCGGTTCGTCGAGCGGTGGCCAGGACGACAAGCGCGATGGTGGTTCATCCTCCGGCTCGTCCAGCGGCGGTCGTGACGATGGCAATAGCAGTGGATCGTCAAGCGGTAGCTCAGGCGGCAAGAGTTCCGGTAGTGGTTCCGGTGGTAACGATGGGCGCAGTAGCGGATCCTCATCCGGTTCGTCGAGTGGCGGTCAGGACGACAAGCGCGACGGTGGATCGTCCTCCGGCTCGTCCAGCGGCGGTCGTGACGATGGCAATAGCAGTGGATCGTCGAGCGGTAGCTCAGGCGGCAAGAGTTCCGGTAGCGGTTCCGGTGG
>CAISUK010000461.1 GCA_903888645.1 uncultured Pseudomonadota bacterium
ATCGATCGCTCCCTGTCAAACGGACCTACACGATGCCCTCAAGCATAACGCTTGACACGGGAATCCGCCAGTTCGCTATGGTAGCCGGTAGCCGGTAGCCAGTAGGGCCTGTTGCCCAATTGCCGCCCAGCCCTCTGCGGACTTGAGCGGCTGGACATCTTGTTTTTGCCGCTTACCAGGCCGGACAGGCCGCCGGGATGGCTCGCCGGCCGAAGATCGAAGACAAAAGACGATACAAATGGTCGCGCACATGCGAAAAACCGCTGGTTATAGCGACAGATGCCGCCATCCCCGGCTTTCTGCGCCTCGCCCGCATGAGCTTACGCAGATTCTGCGTAGTCGCCACCAGCAGGTTCTGGATCGTCATGCCCGCCAAGCCGCGCCATCGCGCACGCTTGTATCCGTGGTTGTTGGCCGCGTCGGCGAACGAGCCCTCCGCTCGGTACATCCGGCGCTTGCACAATCGCCGTCTGTGCTCACGGCTGTAGCAACCGTCTGCCCAGTCGATCCATTCCTGCCCGGCATGCCGGGTCAATCGGCGCCCGTCTTTGGCATTCGTACACAACGATCTCATGGGGCAGGCCGCACAGACGCCCTTGACCGCTCGGTAGCGCCCGCCGCCGTCTTTGGTCGTGCTGAAGCGGCGCAACCACTGGCCGTTGGGGCAAAGGTATGCGTCGCTGGCCTGGTCATACTTGAAATGCCTGGCCTCGTAGATTCCCACGCCTTTGCCGCCCTTGTGATTCTGGTGCGGAATGCAGGGCGTGATCTCACGCTTGGCCATCGACTCGTAGACATCGGCCGTCCCGTAACCCTTGTCGGCCACTACCGTATGAGGTGTGCTTCCAACGTTCAGTTCATGCTGGTCAAGGACTTCCTCGAGCATGTGGGACTCAGCCGTGCCCGCGTCCGTGGTCACCGTGGAGGTGATCACGCCGCTCTGGTCGTCGACCATGCGATGATCCTTATAGCCAAGGACGGTCTGTCCGTACTTGCGAGTCAGCCGGGCGTCTGGATCAGTCGGGCTGAGCAGAGTGCCTGCGGGCGGCCGATCGTCATCGTCGCCTTCGCCAGCCGACGGCTCCACTTCGGCCGCCGACGTCTCCAGTTGATCGTCCGCGGCTGCTTCGGCGGGCTCCGGCTCATGGTCGGCCTGCTGTTCCAGCCGTTCATACAGCGCCCCGGCAGCCACGCGAAACGCCGGGTGAATGGTGTCCTTGCTGGCGTTGGCGCGAATGATGCTGCCATCGACATGCACGATTCGACCATCAACGAGGCCTGCCTCGATGCACTGATGCAGGACCCGCTGGAACAGTTCGGCAAAGACATCGACGCCCCAACGGCGGCGGGCCTTGGAGATGACGCTGTGGTTGTGAATCGTGTCGTCCCAGTCGTAGCCGCAGAACCACATCCAGTCCAGCCGCTCGTACATGCGGTCCATCAATTCCCGTTCCGAGGAGACGTTCTCCAGGATCAGCAGAAGCATCAGCTTCATCAGGAGAGCCGGATCAACCGACGGATTGCCCCGCCGGCCGTAGAGCGGTCTGACTACCGCGCGAACGAAGTCAAAGTCGATCATGGCTTTGACCTGTCGCAGCGGGTTGTCTGGCCGCACGCGGCTGTCCAGGCTGAGATTGGTGTAGAACAACTTGGTCTCGATCTGCTGTCGCTGTCCCATCATGGCCGGTCTCCATACCGATGCTTCCTGTATAAAACCGGCACCACTGGATGCCAAATGGAAAACTGTCTAAATTAACAATTGGGCAACACGCCCTTCTGGCTACGGGCTACCGGCTACTGCCTCGCTCATTCCCCGACAAACACCTTTGTCGGCTGAAGTTTCCACCCACCCGCGC
>CAISUK010000462.1 GCA_903888645.1 uncultured Pseudomonadota bacterium
GTAGAGCAGGCCCCATTTGATGTTGGGCAAGGTCACGTAGCGGAAGATTTGCCAGCCACGGGCGCCGAGCACGCGCGCCGCTTCCTCCTCCTCGCTGCCCTGCGCCTGCATCAGCGGGATCAGCTCACGGGCGACAAAAGGAAAGGTAACGAAGATGGTTGCCAGAACAATGCCGGGCACCGCGAAGATGATCTTGATATCGTTATCGGAAAGCCATGGGCCCAGCCAACCCTGCGCACCGAAGATCAGCACGTAGATCAAACCCGAGATCACCGGCGATACCGAGAAGGGCAGGTCGATTAGCGTGATCAGGAATTGCTTGCCGCGAAATTCAAATTTGGCGATCGCCCAGGCAGCGCATACGCCGAAGATCAGGTTGAGCGGCACGGCGATGACGGCCACCGTCAGCGTCAACTTGATCGCCGACACGGCATCGGGTTCGACCAGCGCGGCGAAGTAAACGTCGGCCCCTTTCTTGAACGCTTCGACGAACACGGCGACCAGCGGCACGAACAGGAACAGGCCGAGAAAGGCCAGTGCGATGGAGGTCAGCAGCCAACGGATCCAGGCCGGTTCAACCGTCGCCGGCGGGGCGTGGGCGGCCGGACTGGCGCCATGACGAAGAGCTACGGTTCCGGCCATTTAGCTTTTCCTCATTTTGCTCTGCTGCTTTGTGCCCAGCCCTGCAGCAAATTGATCAGCAGAAGCAGGACGAACGAAGCGACCAGCATGACCACGGCGATGGCGGTGGCGCCGGTGTAGTCGTACTGCTCGAGTTTGGTAATGATCAGCAGCGGCGTAATTTCCGAGACCATCGGCACGTTGCCTGCAATAAAGATGATCGAGCCGTATTCGCCGACGGCGCGGGCGAAGGCCAATGCATAGCCGGTCATCAAGGCCGGCGCCACCGCGGGCAATATGACGCGGCGAAATGTCTGCCAGCGGTCGGCGCCGAGACTGGCGGCGGCCTCCTCGACTTCCTTTTCCAGATCCTCGAGTACCGGCTGAACGGTGCGCACGACGAACGGCAGGCCGATAAAGAGCATGGCCACGAGTACCCCCAGCGGCGTGAAAGCGACTTTGATTCCGAGCGGTTCGAGATAGCGGCCGAGCCAGCCGTTGCCGGCATAAACCGCAGTGAGCGCGATGCCGGCGACAGCGGTCGGCAGGGCAAACGGCAAATCCACCAGCGCGTCGATCAAGCGCTTGCCGGGGAATGTGTAGCGCACCAATACCCAGGCGACCAGCAGACCAAAAAAAGCGTTCACTGCTGCCGCAATCAGGGCGCCGCCGAAACTCAGGCGATACGAAGCGACGACTCGCGGCGAACTCACGGCGTGCCAGAAGTCCTCCCAACCCATGGTGCTGGTCTTCAGAAACGCCGCCGAAAGCGGGATGAGCACGATCAGGCCGAGATAGAACAGCGTATAGCCCAGCGTAATGTTGAAGCCAGGCAGTACGCTGTGGTGTTTGGCGGGCGTAGCCATGGTCAGTTGGCGAGAACCGGGGAAGGCTGATCGAGAAGATAGCCCTTGACCCAATGGACGCCGGCAGCCCGGGCGGCATCCAGCTGGTCCGGCCTCTCGACGTGCTTGACGGCGATGCGCACTTCGTTCTGGGCAAGTGTCGCAGTCAACGTAGCGAGCGCCGCCGCCGGAAACACGTCGGCTTCGAGCATGAGAAAATCGGGTGCGAGTAGGTTGGCCAGGGAGCGTGCATGAATGACACCTTCGGCGTTCACAGCCACCTGAAAACCATGCGCGCGATAGTTGGCGATCACTCTCCGCAGCCGTGTAAGGTCAAAGGTTTGGGCGGTGCGAATGTCGATGACGATCCGCTCGGGCGCAACGCCAAGCAAGGCCAGCACTTTGCCGAAGAACTCGCCATGGCGGTCCGGCACGGCCTGCAGCAGGCGCGCATCGACGTTGAGCACCAAAGGTAGACCCGGCACACCGGACGATCCGGGCAGCTCGGACGACTGCGGCGATTCGCGTATTCCTGGGTCGTCGCTGGCGAAATAATTGAGGGCATGAACCGTCCGGCAAAGGCGGTCGAGGGTGACCAGTTGGTGGTCGACTTCGGCCTCGGCAAAAAGCTCCCAGGGCGAAACGTCCTGACCGTTTTTCGAGTGTGATCGGGCAAAGGCTTCATGCGCCACTGCGACATTGTCCTGCGGACGTCGCCAGGGCTGAAAGACGCTGCTGACGTAGGTGCCGTGGAGCTTGCCGACAACGCGCTGGCTCTTTTGGCCGCGCGCCATCAACTGCAGTCTGGTGAGCTCCGGCAATACCCGGTTGATCTCGGCCAGGGTCCGTTCCAGCGCCACAGCCGCCATAGCTACTTACCCGGCGCGTAGAGCTGATCGAAAATACCACCATCGGCAAAGTGCGTCTTTTGCGCCTTCTGCCAACCGCCGAAGATCTCGTCGATGGTGAATAGCTTGACCGGGGCAAATTGTTTGGCAAACTTTGCCGCGGCCTTGGCGTCGCGCGGCCGGTAATAGTTCTTGCCAGCTACATCCTGCCCTTCCGGTGAATAGAGATATTCGAGATAGGCCAGCGCGACCTTGCGCGTGCCGCGTTTGTCGGCAACTTTGTCGACCACGGCCACGGGCGGTTCGGCAAGGATGGACAACGACGGCGTAACGATTTCGAACTTGTCCGGCCCGAGTTCCTTGACCGCCAGATAGGCTTCGTTCTCCCAGGCGATCAACACGTCGCCGATGCCGCGCTCGACGAACGTCGTCGTGGAGCCGCGGGCACCTGAATCGAGAACCGAGACATTCTTGTACAGTTTGCCGACGAACTCCTGGGCCTTGGCTTCGCTACCGCCTGGCTGCCTGAGTTCATAACCCCACGCCGCCAGGTAATTCCAGCGAGCGCCACCGGATGTCTTGGGATTCGGCGTAATGACGTTGATGCCGGGCTTGACCAGATCGTTCCAGTCCTTGATGCCTTTGGGATTGCCCTTGCGCACCAGGAAAACGATGGTCGAGGTATAGGGCGAAGCGTTCTGCGGCAGGCGCTTTTGCCAGTCGGGCGCCACTATGCCCTTTTCGGCGATGGCGTCGATGTCATAGGCCAACGCGAGTGTGACGACATCTGCTTCGAGGCCGTCGATGACGGCGCGGGCCTGTTTGCCGGAACCGCCGTGAGAGGCCTTGACGGTAACGGTGTCGCCTGTCTTGACCTTGTATTGCTTGGCAAAGGCGGCGTTGAATTCCTGGTAGAGCTCGCGGGTCGGATCGTACGAGACGTTCAACAGCGTGATGTCGGCCGCGGAGGCCACACCGGCGAATGTCAGGCCGGCAGAAGCAAGGATGGCAAGCAGGGTATTGCGGGGCATGGCGAACTCCGAATCGTTGATGACGATTCGGAGTGTACGGGCGCCGCCTTATAAAAATAACGAATTAATAATTCAATGCTTATTACGATTTCGTCTAAACAGGTTTCAGTGGGCCTGCTTCGTGCCCGCCGGCTGTGTTCCCTGTTGCAGCGACTCGCGATGGACCCGCACCGATTCAATGACGATATCCTTGACCTGAACACCGCCACCACTATCCCGGTCGATGTGATCGAGCAATCCCCGACGCATCCGCGGTTCCCAGGAGCGTTTGATGTGGCCGGCGATGTCCGCCAGCGCCTGGTCGCGGTCAGGTTCAGCTTCAAAGAAGGTGCCGATCTGGTTGGCCATCTTGACTAGATTATCGATATTCATCGTTCAGCTTTCAGGTTCGCTCAAGCGTTGCGCGTGGGAGTAAACAACATGATTGCCTGGACGCAGAAATCCGACCAGGGTGACATTCAGTGAATCCGCCAGTTTCACGGCCAGCGAGGTTGGCGCCGAAACGGCGGCAACGATGCCGATGCCTACCGAGGCTGTTTTCTGCACCATCTCGTAGCTGGCCCGGCTGGTAATGATCACGGCACCAGCGGCAAAATCGGCACCCTTCCTGGCGAGTGCGCCGATCAGTTTGTCGAGCGCGTTATGCCGCCCGACATCCTCGCGGGCGCAGACGATCTTGCCATCGGCATCGAGCCACAGCGCCGCGTGGGTCGCCCCGGTGACGCCTTGCAAATACTGGTGTTCGCAAACATTGGCGAGTGCCTTGTGCAGAGCCTCGCCACTGACTTTGAACGGCGAGCTTACCGGTTGCAGCGGGCGACAAACTTCCAGCAGGCTTTCCGTGCCGCACAGGCCGCAACCGGTGCGGCCGGTCAGGTTGCGGCGGCGCTCCTTCAGCCCGGCAAAGCGTTCCGCCGCGATGCGCATGCTCACATGGATGCCCGGCTCGACCTCGCTCACCTCGCTAACGTCAACCTCGTAGACTTCGCCGGGATCCGCAACGATGCCTTCAGTGATGCTGAAACCCACCGCGAAATCCTCGAGGTCGCAGGGCGAAGCCATCATCACCGCATGCGATATTCCATTGTACTCAAGCGCGACCGGCACCTCGGCGGCGACGTAATCCTTGGTCGTGGAAGTAGTGCCTTTTTGCCAGCGCTCGACGTCGACCCTGGCCAGCGCGGCATTTTCGGCGAAATCGACGAAGTCCATGCCGGCTCCTGGTGTCACAGACTGGCGGATGCGGTTTCGCCGCCAGCCAGCCGCAACTGTTCCTCGTTGAAGAGACGGTAGCCTTTCTGCCATTCGGACGGCTGGCTGACCTTCACCAACTGCACCGCCGTCACCTTGTATTCGGGGCAATTGGTCGCCCAATCCGAATAGTCGGTGGTGATGACATTGGCCTGCGTCACCGGGTGATGGAACGTGGTGTAGAC
>CAISUK010000463.1 GCA_903888645.1 uncultured Pseudomonadota bacterium
GATTCTCCAGTGTTGCGTGCTTGGCGGCTCACAACGCGGAGTTTCCTGGATGGACTCCCGGAAATGTCAAACTTTTGCTGTCTCCCCGGCAAAGCCGGGGGATTTCCGGTTTATTAACCTACACTCAGTAGAATATGATTATTAGATGCCCATTATGTCAAAAGCTAGAGTCGAAATCTGTTTCAGTGATTGCTAATGAGCGCATTTGGTCATCATTAGAGGCCGATTCTGGTGTGGCTATCGGGCAGGATGTCATTGCTCGGCACACGTTAGCATCTAATATCTCTCTACTGGAATGCCTGAATTGTGGGTTGCAATACTTCAGCCCGGCACTGCCCGGCGATAGCGATTTCTACAGCCAATTGACCTCATCTGCACCCACGTATTACAGTGTCGACAAGTGGGATTTCCGAGCGGCTGCCAAGTTCGTCTCGACGGGGAACGTGGTCCTCGATATCGCTTGTGGCGACGGTAAGTTCCTGCAATTGGCGCGATCGAAGGGGGCGGATGTGTGTGGAATAGATACCAACCCCACAGCGGTTGAACGTGCGAAACTCGACGGCCTTCCTGTGCATTGCACCTCATTATATGAATTTGCATCCGAGTACCACGGTTGCTTCGATGTTGTGACCGCCTTCCAGGTCGTCGAGCATCTCGCTGAGGTGCAGCCCTTTGTCCGGGCAGCAATGGACTGTCTTAAACCCGGTGGGAAGTTGCTGCTGAGCCTGCCGAACCGCTTGCGCCTATTTCGCGCCCCCTTCGAGCCGTTCGATCACCCCCCTCATCATCTAACGCGATGGACAGCAAATCAATTTCAGGAGATTGCTCAGCAGACGGGCCTCAAGATTATTTCCATCCATTACGAGCCAGGACGGATGGGCGACTGTCGCGCGCTGCTCAGGGGTTGGATTGCCCCTGGACGGCAAACCGAATCACTATGGGCGCGGGCCGTTGCCCGACTGGTGTTCGGTCCGTCGATGCATAAACTTTTTGCGCGGCTGGGTTGGCTGGAACGCTGGCCGCTGTGGGGAATGAGTATGATGGCTGTTCTCGAAAAATAGTATCGCCGCCGATCATCGCATTATGAGCTTTGCCAAAAAGGTCGTCGGCGCAACCGGCATCATCACCCTGGCGGGAGTCGGGGCGCGGCTCTTGTCCTTCGTCTCCGTTCCCGTCTTGAGCCATCTGCTGGGGCCAGGTCCTTACGGGGTTGTGGCACTGGCTGGCAGCGTGGTCGCCCTCGGGTCGATCATCGCGTTGTTCGGTATGGACGTAGCCTACGGTCGATATTACCTGCTGGAGGAGCGCGACCAGCGCGCCGCCGTGGAGCACTTCTGCTGGGGTGTTTCGCACATGGGCGCTCTCGTCGTCGCCACTGCCGTGGGCGCGGGCTGGTATTGGCTGGGTCAACGCTGGTTGCCGGAATGCTACCAGACCGTCGCGCTATATTCGTTTTTCGCCATTGTAATGTCCGTGGCCTTAAGTATGTCCAATATGCGTGTCCGCCTGGGTGGCAATTACCGCAAACTGGCCTTCGCCCCGATCGTCGGTGCGCTGGTGTCGTTGGCCGTCAGTTTGGGGGTGGCCATGTACTGGAGGGCCGATGCTATGGCCCTAATCCTGGGAGCGTTAGCAGGCATGCTCGCAACCTTGGTGCTGCTCGGGCTTCCTGCCAAATTGGTGTTTTTTTCGCAGTCTAGCCTCCCCGCTAACAAGAAATGGGCGGTCCTGGCACTGGGTGCCCCAGTGACTATTACTGCGCCTATGTTTTGGGTCGTCGCCTCCAGTGATCGCTGGTTCTTGGCTGAATACACCACCGAGGCGGTCATCGGTGTATATTCGATGGCTGGCAGTGTGGCGTTGTTGGGCATGATTTTGAACACCAGCATTAGTTCGACTTGGTTTCCTGAGGCAAGCCGGCTGTACGGTGAACAAAAGGCAGGCGCCCTGGCACCCTTGGGCGAGCTATGGGAACGACTGGTAGTTGGCATCGCCATAGCGTGGCTTGCTGTCGCCGCTGCGGGCGGTGATCTCCTGCGCTTACTGGCTGCCCCCCAGTTCCACTCGGGGGCGGCCTACATCCCTTTGCTAGCGGCTGGGATTTTTTTCTACGGACTGTTCGGTCTAATCAATCCTGCCTTCGTGCTGGCGAGAAAAATGCGCTATGTCGTCGTTGTTTGGATTGTCGGGGCGGCGATAAATATTGGCCTCAACCTTTGGCTAGTGCCGCGCCTCGCCGCGCAAGGAGCAGCGCTAGCTCAATGTTTGAGCTACGGCCTGATCGCTCTCTGTCTCCTCGCCGCCTCGCGAAGCATACTGCCCATGCCTATCCATTGGAAACGGCTTGGGCTATGCCTGTTAATGGTCGTGGCCGCAGGCGTCATTATGAGCCCTGCCTGGGCGGACAATCCATTGCTAAGCCTGCTCGCTAAATTTCCCACAGGCTTGCTGATGTCGATCCTGCTCGTTCGGGTGATAGCGCCAGATTGGTATCGCCGAGCTTTTATTATGCTGGCATGAATTGGCGTTCTGGAAAGATCTAATCGAGGCGTTTAACATGAGCGACTACCTATCCCGATGGGCGATGTGGCGGTCATCGCTGGACCCCTGACCCGTCCCACCTATTCCTGTCTCGAGGAACAAGGAACGGTGAGCCGTTAAGGCGCGGCCTTCGGTCGGTGCTTTAGCAGGAGTTTCGGGAGCAATCAATTACGATAGGCAATACATAACCATGGAGCACGATAATTCTGCAACACAAGAGATCAGCGAAGGCGTACGTTTTGCGTTCGCAGAGAATTGCGAGAGCTATGCCAGTCCTTCTTGATGCGTCATTATGTGTTCGACTCAGCGTCCACGAGCAACCTAGCGGTCGAGACATGAGGTTTACCTTTGGCTTGTTGCGGCAACGTTATTTCGGGGGGGGCGTCCGAGGCATGGACTTTTGGCATGACTTGGTTGGCTTGGTTGGAGGATTTCTCTTTGAGGTTTCCAAAGCGGATGAAGTCTTATACTTTTTTAGGCAACGGGGCTTTTCTTTGTCCGAACTGAAGACCTGTGCCTGTGAATTGGGCTGCAATAAATACGTATTCCCAAATATCTGAGCAGAAGTGGCGGTAAAGCCAATATCATGTGCGGCATAGCTGGCCACATCGGCCTCGATAGTCCCCCCTCCAACGACCCGGTCGCGGAGTTGGTACGTCGCATCCGTCACCGTGGCCCCGATGACAATGGTTTTTGGACTTCGCCCGAGGGCGCTTGCGTTCTGGGTCATGCGCGTCTGAGCATCATCGACCTGAGCCCGCTGGGGCATCAGCCGATGCTGGACCCCGAGACCGGCAACTGCATCGTCTTCAACGGTGAGATCTACAACTTCCAGAGCCTGCGCAAGGACTGCGAGGCAACGGGCGCGCTTTTTCACTCGCATTCAGACACCGAAGTCATCCTTGCCCTTTTCCGTCGGTACGGCATCGATTGTCTTAAGCGGCTACGCGGCATGTTCGCCTTCGCTCTGTGGGACGCCCAGCGCCGCTGCCTGTTCCTTGCCCGCGACCGGGTCGGCAAGAAACCGCTGAACTATGCCCTGACCCGCGACGGCCTGGTGTTCTGCTCCGAGATCGATCCTCTCGCACGACACCCGGCAGTTAGCCGCGAGATGGACCCGGAGGCGCTGGAGTTGTACCTGCAACTGCAATACATCCCGGCGCCCTGGACCATCTATCGGGCAATCCGCAAACTGCCGCCGGCCCACTACGCCCTGTTGGACGAGCAGGGTTTCCACATCGAGCGCTACTGGAACGTCGATTACACCCGCAAGGTGCGCATCTCCGAGGAGGATGCACTCGATGGTCTAGAAGAGAAGCTCACCGAGGCGGTGCGGCTGCGGATGATCAGCGATGTACCGCTCGGGGCTCTGTTGAGCGGTGGTGTTGACTCCAGCGTCGTCGTCGCCCTGATGGCCAAGCTCAGCGGCCAACCGATTCGTACCTTCAGCATCGGCTTTCGCGAGGAGGCTTTTAACGAACTGCCTTACGCCCGGCAGGCGGCCGAGCGCTGTGCTACCATTCACCATCCGGAGATCGTCGAAGGCGATGTGGCGCACCTGCTGCCCCAACTGGCACAGCACTACGGTGAGCCCTACGCCGATTCTTCGGCAGTGCCGTCCTTCTTTGTGTCCCAGGTCGCCCGCCGGCATGTCACTGTGGCCATGAATGGCGATGGGGGCGACGAGTTGCTGGGCGGTTATCCACGCTATTGGATGTCCCCACTCAAGCTCTGGACGGCGCACCACATGCGTGATTTTTTGTCGGCCAGGCAATTGGTCGCCCTGGCGTCGCGCCTGGCGACGGTCAAGAGCATCCCGGAGCGGGTGGTCCGCAAGTTGGTGACTGAATTCGGCTGGCCCGAGTTGCGCTCGCTCAACATGTACGCCGGCTTCTGGGACGATCCCATCCGTGCCCGTCTGCTCGGCCGGCAAGTCGATATCGGCTTGCTGCCTCGGTGGCGTGGCGACTGGCTGCGCGGGGCCATGCAGCATGCGGACAACCCCGTCGACCGCATGCTGTGGTACGATAACAACACCTATCTGCCGGGCGATCTACTGGTCAAAATGGACATCGCCTCCATGCACTGCGGCCTTGAGACCCGCTCGCCGCTGTTGGACCACGAGCTCATCGAATACTGCGCCGCTCTCCCGCTGGAGTACAAGGTCCGCAACAAGGTCGGCAAATATCTACTCAAGCGACTAGGCGAACGCTTTTTTGCGCATGAATTCGTGCACCGTCGGAAGATGGGCTTCGGTATCCCTCTGGCGGATTGGCTGCGAGGCCCGCTTTGCAGCCTTCTGAATGATACTCTGCGTGATGAAGCCTTAATGAAGCCATTGGCGATGCCTGTGCTGTTGCAAACCTTGGAGAAATTCTTGTCTGGCGACAACGCCCAAAAATCCCGTATCTGGA
>CAISUK010000464.1 GCA_903888645.1 uncultured Pseudomonadota bacterium
GCTAAAGTTGCTGCTAAAGATGCCGTAAACAAGAATCGTGGCGATGGTAGTCCGTCCCGATTATTGGAAACGAAGATGAACATCAGCAATGTCGGCGGGTTTTTCAATAGCACGACTCAATCTCGGCTTTGCGCGATTGACCGGAATCCACCATGACCAGCATTCCACCGTTAAGCATCGGCCCTCCGCATGGCGCGCCAAATCAACAGCCGCCTTCACCCGTTCCCTTTGAGCCGGTTGCGCCACCTGTGGTTGGGGCAGCCTCGGGCAGCGCGGGCCACAATCCCCAGCAGACTGCGGCAGCAGCTCAGTCAATCGAGCCGCAGCCAACCGCTGACCAGATCAAGCGTGTCACCGAGGCATTGCAAAATAGAGCGGCATTGGCATCCGCCGAGCTGCAGTTCTCCATCGACGAAAGCAGCGGCAAATCAATTATCAAGGTCGTTGATCGAGCGACCAAAGACGTCATTCTGCAGATTCCTTCAGAAGAAACGCTCCGGATTGACAAGGCATTGAATCAGTACCAACAAGGGTTGCTGATTAATCACAAGACGTGACTCGACCGCAGGATTGGCGCTGCGTTGAACCGGCAAGTATTGGTTCTTGCTCATAGCAGTTTGCAGAGCGGAGTTCGCCGATCCACACCACAAACGCGGCCGCTACATCGAAAGATGTGTCGCGACTTCCGATCTTGACTGCCGGCCTTGAGCCTCAAGTGCAGGCTCAACGTTACTGGCGGCATTGGCGCGGCCCAGCGTACGCGTCGATGCGCAATCCAGAAACGCGGCAGAACTAATATCCTGTTTATGCGAAAGCCAATGTCATTAACTAGTGCCTGTCGCTCCGGCGCTGAACTTCGGGACCGTGGTGGTGGCGATCTTCAGGGCTTCGCGAGTCTCCGGGTTCTTGCCAACCCGCGCGGCGCGTTTGACGCGGTTGAAGGTGCCAAACCCCCTGTCGCGAGCATACCGACCACCTTTACCAGGCCGGTGGAGGCGCAGCAGGGTTTGCCGCAGCCGCAGTTACCCCGGCCGGGGCCGCCGCCGTTGCCGGTGCGGGAAGCAGCGTGCCAGCGGCGATCACCGTGACCGACACAGCAATGAGCAGAGCGATTGCGAGCGCCACTGGTCCGGCATGGGCAACTTCGGCTTCGGCATCTTTCCAGCCGGTAATCATCGGCCGGACGATGTTGTCTTTTTTGACCTTGACATAGAAAGCGACCGCCGCAACGTGCAGACCGATGATGCCGATCAGCAAGGGCTCGAGGAGTTTATGGATCTTGGTGGCGGAATCGCTGAATGCCGATGAAACCAGTGGATAAAGCGGCCCCTCCACAGAAATCTCGTCATTGGCGAACAGCCCGGTGCCGGCCATCACTGCGAGAGCGCCGAGCAGACCAAGCACCGAAAGAGCGCCGAGCGGGTTATGCCCGACGCCTTGCCACTGTCCTTTCAGGTAGGCGCGTATGGCTGCGGGGCCCTTCACGAACTGGGCGAAACGGGCGTGCGTCGAGCCGACGAAACCCCAGGTGATACGGAACGCCAGCAGGCCGAAGATGGCGATGCCGATGCGGCCATGCCAGACCATCGCTTCGCCGCCCATCGACTGGGTGATGAAGGCGCCTGCCACCAAGGTCGCCAGTCCCCAATGGACCAGCCGCACCGGCAAATCCCAGACTTTGACTCGTGCCATGCTGTCCTCCTGTTGCCTGTCAGATGAACTGTTCGTGGCCGACGATGCCAACCTTGTTGAGGCCGCGTTTTTGCACGGCGGCCATGACGGCGGCTACTGACTTGTAGGGCACCCGCTTGTCCGGACGAACATGCAGTTCAGGCTGCACCGACTGCACCGCGGCTGCGGCCAGGTGCGCCTCGAGTCCTGCCTGGCCATCGAGGGCTTCGCCATTCCAGAAGATTTTTCCGGTGGGATCGATGTCGATTCGCACCACTTCGGACGGCGTCAGGGGAGGTGGTGGCTTGCCGATCGGCATATTCAGATTGACTGCGTGCAATTGCACCGGAATCGTGATGATCAGCATGATCAACAGCACCAGCATCACGTCGATCAGCGGGGTCGTGTTGATATCGACCAGCACGTCGGGATCGGCCGATCCACCGGCGGCAGCTAAGTTGAATGCCATGTACGTTTCTTCCCTTGATGGCGCCTAACCGCGCGATGGCGGCTCGGTGATAAAGCCGATTTTCAGAATACCGGCGCGCTGGCAAGCAAGAATCACCTTGCCAACAAACTCGTAGGCGGCATTGCCGTCGCCGCGAATTTGCACTTCCGGCTGTGGGGTGACGACCGCAATCGTCTTCAACTTGGCAAGCAGCTCGCCGTTGTTGGCGATGCGTTGCTCATTCCAATAAACGTCCCCAGCTTGCGTGACAGAAAGATCAATATTCTCCGGTTTGGTCTGGCGCGGCTGGTTGGTTTCCTTGGGCAATTCGACCGGGACGGTATGCAGAGCAACCGGGATCGTGATCAGGAAAATGATCAGCAGCACCAGCATCACGTCTACCAGCGGTGTTGTGTTGATGGCCGAAACGACTTCGTCTTCTTCGGCATCAGACCCGCCGAGCATCATTGCCATGATCAGGCCGAAATCGCGCGGATGTTGAAGAGAACCGGGGTTCCATCAGCACCTTGTTTGTTCGCCGCCGCAACGGTGCCGAGGAGCACGGCGTGCAGTTCAGCACCAAACGAACGGACATTCTCCAGAGCGGCCTTGTTGCGGCGAACCAGCCAGTTGTAGCCAAGCACCGCTGGCACCGCCACGGCGAGGCCGAGGGCGGTCATGATCAAGGCTTCGCCAACCGGTCCGGCAACCTTGTCGATCGAGGCTTGGCCGGCGATGCCGATCGCCGTCAAGGCGTGGTAGATACCCCACACTGTGCCGAACAGCCCAACAAAGGGGGCGGTTGAACCGACTGTCGCGAGAAAGGCCAGGCCACCCTGAAGCTGGCTCTGAATCTTCTCGATCGAACGCTGGATAGACAGCGTCACCCAAGTGTTCAGATCGATGTAACCGAGCAGCCCCTTGTGGTGCTCGGTGGCCGCGGCACCGGCCTTGGCGAGCGTATGGTAAGCACTCGATTCGTCGAGACCATCGATGGCCTGCTTGACGCCGCCGGCAGTCCAGAAACTGCGGTCCGCTGCCTCGCCCTGCCTGGTCAGTCTGACCTGCTCATAGAGCTTGGTGGCAATGACATACCAGCTGCCGGCCGACATCAACAAGAGGATAGCGAGTGTGCCTTTGGCCACTAGGTCACCGCTCTTCCAGAGGGCGTCAAGGCCATAGGGGTTGTCGACGGTTTCCTTGGCAATGGTCGCCGAGGTTGCCGAGGTCGCGGTTGCTGAGGTAACGTCAGCAGGCTTTGCGGCATTGGTCGCTGTGTCCGATGGCGCTGCAGGTGCGCTTTGGGCAAGAACCGCCTGCGGTGTAACCAGCATCGCGACAGGGGTCGCAGCAATGATCAGCGCCGTCAGCATGGCAGAAAATTTGGGGCTTCTAAACATGGGGGAACTCCAGTCAGGGTAGGTAAGGCGATATCGGCTTGAGACAGTTTTTGTTACGGCTCCTGGAAAAACATGCGTGATGGATCAGTTTTCGAGTCGGAAGTTGAACGGCACAGAAACGCGAACATCACGGCCCTGCCCGGCGCAGCGGAATTTGGCGACGGCTTCGGTGGCAGCGTCATTGAAGACACGGTTGGTGGATTTGACGACGCCGATGTTAATAATGGCGCCGGATGGGCTGACCGTAAATTCGACCAACACATCACCGCTCAAGCCGAGCCGCAGCGCTTGGGGCGGAAAGGGAACCGAGGTGCGGATATCCAAGTGATTGGGGCAAACTGCGCCGACGTTGACAACTGGCGGTGGTGCCGGCTTCGCCACTGGCACGGGCACTGGAGTCGGCTCGGGCGGCGCGACTGCAGTCGTCACGACCACCGTGTTCTGCTGCGGCGGAGCCTCGACATGCACCTCCGGCGGCGGCACGAATGCGGGTGGCGGAACAACCACTTTCGGCGGTGGCGGCAGATTCTTGGGAGGCGGCGGCAGTGCCTTGAGCTCCTCGATGATGTTGACGTCGAGGGGTTTCTTCAGGACGTCGACAACCTTCCGCGCCAGCCCGCTGAGCAGTGCATACGTCAACAGAATATGCAAAAGGATGACCACGGATATTCCGAAAAACTGTTTACCCGGATCCCGCCGCTGCTGCGCAATAATCATTGAACATCACTCCCGAAGATGCGACCCGGCAAATGCGCCGAGCAAAAGTTGGTGTTTTGACGACCATCCCCCTCGCATGGCTTGTGCCATCGCCGCCGCGTTACCGCAGTTGGTAATTAACTTACTGTTAATAGGCGCAATTGACCGGTCGAACGAGCGGCACGTCGACCTCGGTCAAGCTAAAACTGTTGCCCATGCAGCAGTCAGACCGCCCCAAGGTGCTGCAAAGCCAGCACCGCTGTGGTCAGGGCGGCACGGATACGGCCTAAAGCTTGGCGATGGAAACCTCGGTCGATTTCACCAGTGCCAGCACCTCGGTGCCGAGCTTGAGATCGAGATCCTTGACAGAGCGCGTCGTGATCACGGATGTGACGACGCCGAAAGGTGTCTCGACATCGATCTCTGATACGACCGGGCCGAGGATGATTTCCTTGATCTTGCCTTTGAACTGGTTGCGTGAATTTACGGCGGCGATGGACATTTTTCTGCTCTCCGGGATGAAAAAAATGCGCGGCGTCTCTAAGGACATGCGCCGCGCTCTCCCGACAATCTAACGCCTCAGGCGCTGCCGCCCAACGAAGTTATATGTAGAAGCGTATGTGCCAGCGGAATAAGCAATCGCTTGCGGGACGCACTGTCAGGCAATCCAGGATAGTCGGATGGAATTTTGTAGCCGGATTGTTGCCGGGCATCAGCAAATGCCGGGAAATTCTATGTCCTTAGGCTCTGGTCGGGGGTTTTTGCAGACCCCTGGGTGCGACAATTTGCCACATTCCAAATGCGAAATACTATTGTTACCCTTCGGCCTCCAATTACTCAAGGGGTCAGTCGTGGCAGGCAAATTCATTCTTCGGCCAATATCGGTTGTTATGGCAGTGGCGTTTTCAAATGTTCTATTGGCTCAAGAAAATCCAGTGGCACTCACGACAATTGTGGTGACCGGGGAAAAGGAAATTGGTTACCACGCCACTAGGGCCAGCACTGCGACGAAGACCGACACGCCGATCATCGACACGCCCTATTCTGTCCAGGTCGTACCGCAGCAGGTCCTGCTGGACCAGCAGGCGAGCCGCCTGGAAGACGCGCTTAAAAACGTGCCGGGCGTGGTGCCGTATTCCAGCAATCAGGGCGGCAGTGACGGTTTCATGATTCGCGGCTTTGGCAGCAATACGACCTACCGAGACGACTTTTATCGCCCCGACATCATCGGCGGCGGCAGCACCAAGAGCGAGATGGCCAACGTCGAACGCGTGGAAGTGCTGAAGGGGCCGGGTTCGCTGCTGTACGGCCGGACCGAGCCCGGCGGCGCCATCAATGTGGTGACCAAGCAGCCGCTGACACAGGCTTATCATTCGATCGAGCAGCAGGTGGGTTCCTACGACTTCTATCGTACCCTGATCGACTCCACCGGTCCGCTGACCCAGGACAATACCTTGCTCTACCGCGTGAATTTTTCGTATGAAAGCGGCAAGTCTTTCCGCGATTTCGTCGACAACGAGCGCTTCTTCATCGCACCCACGCTCAAGCTGAACATCAGCCCGCGCACGCAGGCGACGCTTGAATTCGAGTACCAGAATTTCCATGAGATGTCCGACCCAGGCATCATGCCGGTAAACGGCAGGCCGGCCAACGTGCCGAATTCACGTGTTTATCTCGAACCCAACACCAACTTCAGCGATGGCGACCGCTGGCTGGTCGGGCTCAACTGGTCGCATGCATTCAGCAACGATTGGCTGCTGAAACAGCACGTGACCTACGAGCGCTTTAATACGCTGGGTGTGAGCCTGTACCCCGGCGATCTGCTGGCGGATGGAACCCTGACGAGGTATTTCAATAGTGGCGGAGATACCAAGGACACACGGTTCTCGACCGCATTGGATTTGACCGGAACGTTCATCACGGGCCCCTTGAAGCACTCTTTGCTGGTTGGGGCCGACTATTTCCGCACCAAGAACGACACTATTGGCAACAACTACGTGGAGGCGGCTCCAGATTTCAATTACTTCAACCCGACCTACAGCCCGACAAGGCATGTCTTTGATCCAGCGAATAACGTCGATTACCGGATACAGCAGCGCTGGTATGGAATTTATGTTCAGGACCAGATCGAACTTCCCGGAGACATTCATGTACTCGCCGGCTTCCGTTACGACAATGCGACCGGCAAGAATGCCGGCCAGACGACCACTCAGGACAGCAAGGTCAGTCCCCGTTTCGGCTTGCTTTGGAAGGCCGCGCCTTGGCTTTCGCTCTACAGTAGCTATACCGAGAATTTCGGCGCTTCGAACAGCCTGTGGAATGCCCCGGGGAATGAACTTCCTCCGCAGACCGCTCAGCAGTGGGAAGCCGGGTTCAAGACTGAACTGCTCGGTGGCAAGTTATCGGCAGGCGTTGCTTATTTCGACCTGACCAAAAAGAACAACGCAATTACCGATCCGAACAATCCCACGCAACAGATCGCGATCGGGGAATCCCGCAGCAAGGGGTTGGAATTTGATGTGTCCGGCGAAGTGCTACCCGGCTGGAACGTGATCGGCGGATACGCGTTCATGCCTTACGCCAAGATCACCAAGGATTCCTATTATGACGATCCTGCGTGGGGAGGTTCGGGCGAACTTACGCCAGGCAACACTGGCAAGCGTCTGTATCTTGCACCTAAGCATCAGGTGAGTCTATGGACGACTTATCAATTGCAGTGCGGCGATCTGCGCGGCTTGAAACTTGGCGCCGGCGTCGTGGGGGTCAGCCAACGTCAAGGCGACCCGTCCAACAGTTTCATCCTGCCCGGCTATGCCACGGTAAACCTGATGGCCAGCTATGGCTGGAAGGTCGGTAGCAAACTGCTGACAGCACAACTGAATGTCGACAATCTGTTCGATCGCAATTATTACGTTGGCACCAACAGTTGGGTCATGATTACGCCGGGCGCACCATTGAGTGCAAAGGCGTCGCTAAAAGCCGAGTTCTAAGTCCGACTTCAGGCAGCCCTTGTGAGTCGCCGCTTCTGGGCCAGAGTGCATCGCTATGCGGGTTTAACCATGGCGCTGTTCCTCACGGTGGCGGGACTCACGGGTTGTTTGCTGGCCTTTCTCTCGGAAATTGATGCAACCCTGAATCCGCACTACCATGTCGACGCTGTCCCGGGATTGCTATTCGACCCATTGGCGCTGCGTGAAAAGATACTGCAGCGGATGCCGCAGGCGCAGGTAGACACTCTGCCCCTGCATTACGAATCCGGAGAGGCGCTGCATCTGTGGATCGAATTGCCAGTTGGCGATGGCAGTACAGGGACGGAGACTACCGATCTCGTTCTCAACCCGAAGACCGGAGTAGAAATTTCACGGCACAACATGGATATCTGGCCGATAACGGCCGAGAATTTCATGGCATTTGTCTATCGACTTCACTACTCGCTTGCGCTGGGTGATTTTGGCAGATGGTTATTCGGCATCGCCGCTTTGGTCTGGACGCTTGACTGCTTTGTGGGGGGCTACCTGACCTTTCCTGCGCCCGCTCGATCGAAATCTCCAATCACGCGGCGGCCCTGGTTGGCGCGCTGGTCGACTTCGTGGAAAGTGAAGTGGCGGGCGTCCTCATGGCGAGTCAATTACGACCTTCATCGAGCCGGTAGCCTATGGGTCTGGCTTGCGCTGCTCGTCTTCGCCTGGTCAAGCGTCGCGCTGAATCTGGGCGACCAGGTCTATCGCCCGGTGATGCGTTTGTTCTTCGAGATGAAGAGTCCAACCGACGACGTCAAGCTACTCGGTGAGCGATTGGCCGAACCAGTGCTGGATTGGCGAACTGCGCACGGCGTTGGTCAGCAGTTGATGGCTGCGCGCGCGCAAGAGCAAGGATTCCGAATTATGCGTGAGCAAATGCTGAGCTATGACAGTCAGCGCGGGGTGTTCCTGTATTCGGTATTGAGCGACAGTGATGTCAACGAGAAGTGGGGCAATACGACGGTAGCCTTCAATGCCATTACTGGCGAATTCTTGGCAATAAGTTTGCCAACCGGGCAATACGCAGGCAATACCATCACAGAGTGGCTGGTAGCGTTGCACACTGCCCACCTTTGGGGCTTGCCGATGCAGATCTTGATTTGTGTCACCGGACTGGCCGTTGCAGTAATTTCGGTCACCGGCGTCACTATCTGGCTCAAAAAGCAACGTGCCCGACTGCTCGCCAAGCGTCTTCGTCAATCGCGTCTGTGGTGAAGTCCGTGCGGTAGTTTCAAAGGCAGTAGTCATGGTCGCAAGCTTCGCAGCCTGAGCTCTGCTGCGTCAAGAGTTGATCAGTCCTGAACCCAGGGCAAGCCGTGGTAACGCCAACCGCCGACATTGCCACGCTGGGCCTGGGTCGAAATATCGCCTTCAAATCCCTCGCGGATGTTGAGTACGCGCTTGAAGCCGGCGCGCGCGGCGGACTCCGCGGCCGCCGCCGAACGCTTGCCGCTGCGACAGAGCAGCAGGATGAGATCATCCTTGCCCGCCTTGGCGGCCAGTTCCTCGATAAAGTTGGGGTTCTTCGTCAGCGGTTGGCCTGACTGCCATGACACCAGCGCCGTACCCGCGACATGGCCGACAAATTTGTATTCCTCACTGGTACGGACATCAATGATGACAGCCAGCCCGGAAGTCGCCAGAGTCCAGGCTTCCTGCGGCGAGACATTGCCGGCATAGGGAAAGTTATCCCGGCTCGCCCTTTCCGCAGCAGCAGCGAGAATGGCGTCGATTTCGGCGTGTTCGGGAGCGCTGTCGGGAACGAATTCCCTGGGTGAAGCAACAGGGCTGGTCTGGGCGTTGGCAAGCATCGAACTCTCCTGAGATTTTGAATCTTGGCTGCCGACATAAGTGACCATCGCATTCGGCGTGAGGAGAGCAATCTAGCCCCGGTCCGGGTGCGGGCAAACGAAGAAATTCTGCGTAGCTTATATGCAGAAGCCGTTAATAGGCCTGCCGCGCCGCACCGGGGTGCTTAGCGGGTGGCTTTGTCCAGCGCCTGATCAAGATCCCAAAGGATGTCATCGAGGGATTCGAGACCGACCGAGAGGCGGACGAGATCAGGCGGCACACCGGCGGCAATTTGCTGCTCCTCGTTCATCTGCCGGTGCGTGGTTGATGCCGGATGGATCACCAATGTCTTGGCGTCGCCGATGTTGGCGAGGTGGGAGAGGAACGCGACGCTATCGATGAATTTCTGGCCGGCTGCAGCACCGCCGCGAATGCCGAAGGTCAGCACGCTGCCGGAACCGCGCGGCAGGTATTTGCGGGCGAGATCGTAGTAACGATTGCTCTCCAGTGCCGGGTAGTTGACCCAGGCCACCTGCGGATGGGCAGACAAATGTCGGGCCACCGCCAGCGCGTTGTCGCAGTGGCGGTCCATGCGCAGTGGCAGCGTCTCGACACCTTGCAGCAGGAGGAAGGCATTGAATGGCGAGAGCGCCGGCCCGAAGGTGCGCAGGCCTTCCATCCGGCATTTCATGGTGAAACCGAAATCGCCGAAGGTCTCGAAAAAACGCACACCGTGGTAACCCTCGGAAGGCTCTGTCATGGTCGGGAAGCGGCCGTTATCCCATGGAAATTTTCCGGACTCGACAACCACGCCACCCATGGTGGTGCCGTGGCCGCCGAGGAATTTGGTGGCCGAATGGACGACTACAGCGGCGCCCCATTCGAACGGTCGGCAAAGATAAGGGCTGGCGAAAGTATTGTCGATGAACAGCGGCAGCCCGGCGGCGTTGGCAACTTTTGCGACAGCCTCGAGATCGAGCACGTTGAGCGACGGATTGCCCAGCGTTTCGGCATAGATGGCCTTGGTCTTCGCCGTTATTGCCCGGGCAAAGTTTTCCGGATCGTCGGAGTCGACGAAGTGGGTGGTGATGCCCAACTTGCGGAAATTCACTGCGAGCTGGGTGTAGGTGCCGCCATAGAGGGTGCGGGCTGCGACAATTTCGTCACCCGCTTCGACGATGTTGAGCAGGGCGATCATCTGCGCCGCCATGCCGGAGCCGACGGCCACCGCAGCGCGGCCGCCTTCCAGGGCGGCGACGCGTTCTTCCAGTACCGCCACGGTCGGATTGGAGAGGCGCGAATAGACATTGCCGAAGGTTTGCAAGTTGAACAAACTCGCGGCGTGTTCGGGGCTGTCGAAAACGTAAGAAGTGGTCTGATAGATCGGCACTGCACGCGCGCCAGTGGCGGCGTCAGGAATTTGCCCAGCGTGCAGGCAGAGCGTATCGAATCCGTATTGATGATCGGCCATGTCAGCGTTCTATCCCTTGTTTGCCTGGTGGCTAGCGGGTGACGTGCAGCGGGCGGCGCGCGGAGATTACGCCGGTATTCACGCCCATCCAGTGGAGTCCGCCGAACAGCCGCGCATATTCGATCTTGACGCAGCGGTCCATGACTACCGTTAGTCCGGCGTCTTCGGCCAGCCGCAGGGCGGCCTCGTTGATGACTCCGATCTGCAGCCAGAGGGTCCGGGCACCAATCATCACGGTTTGCTCGGCGATCGGCAGCACGTCCGCGGATCTGCGGAAGACGTCGACCATGTCGATGCTGCTGCGCAGCGGTTCGGGGATCGACAGCAGATCCGGATAGCAGGTCTCACCGAGAATTTCGCTGTAGCGTGGATTCACCGGGACGATGCGGCGGCCGTGTGCCTGCATGTACTTGGCGGCAAAATGGCTGGGACGGAACCAGTCGGCAGAGAGGCCGACGACGGCAATGGTGCGTGCGTCGCCAAGCACCCGGCGCAGCGTAGCGATGTCACTCATCAATGCAACTCCATGGGCTGGGGAATCGCCATGATAGCGAACCGCATCGGTTCCGCTTACGCCGGCGAAAAGTCCAACGCCTGACGCAAATCGGCAAGCAGATCGTCGACCGCTTCGATGCCGATGGAAAGGCGCAGCAGATCGGGCGGACAGTGCGTGCCCGGCCCCTCGACGCTGGCACGATGCTCGACCAGGCTTTCCACCGAACCGAGCGAGGTTGCCTGCCGGAACACCCGCAATCGTGCCGCCACGGTTTTTGCTGCCGCCTCGCCGGCAGCGATCCGCACCGACAACATACCGCCGAAGCCGCCATGCATCTGCCGCGCCGCCACTGCATGTCCCGGATGTGACGGTAGACCTGGGTAAAGAACTTCGGCCACGGCGGGGTGTTGAGCGAGGAGTTCGGCAATGCGCTGGGCATTGGCGGAGGCGGCACGGACACGCAGAAACAGCGTGCGCAATCCGCGCAGCAGCAGCCACGCCTCGAACGGTCCGGCGACGGCGCCGCCGAGATTTCGATTGCCCCGGATCCGTTGCCAAAATCCGTTATCTTCACGTGTCACCAGCGCTCCGGCAAGCACATCGGTATGACCATTGAGATACTTGGTGGCGGAGTGCAAAACAATGTCGGCACCGAGCGCGAGTGGCTGGCTGAAAACCGGCGTCGCCGCAGTGGAATCGACCGCGACGATGGTTCCTGTTTTTCGGGCTTGCTCCACTGCGAAGGCAATGTCGGTTATTTCCCAGGTCGGGTTGGCTGGCGTTTCTATCCACAAGAGTCGGGTGGGCGCCTCGGCGAGCCGGGCAGCGAGGTCGGCGACATCGCTATTGTCATAGAAAGCCAGGTCGAGCTGCCACCGCGCGGCGAACTCCTTCAACCAGTTGCGCCACGCCCAGTAGGTCGATTGCGGCGCGACGATGCGATCCCCGCTTTGCAGGGCCAGCAGGACCGCCGTCGCAGCGGCCAGCCCGGAGGCAAAGAGCAAGGCTGCCGCGCCGCCTTCCAGCTGGGCGAGCAGCGCCTCCACCGGATCGTAAGCGGGATTCTGGTCGCGCGAATAGAGCCGCCCGCCGGGGTAGCCACCATCGCCAGCACGCTCGTAAGTGGTGGCGAGATGCACCGGTGGCACCAGATCGCGGTAAGGTTCGGCGGCGCTGCCGCTGCCATGGACAACGCGCGTCTCGGCGGAAATATCCTCGGGTAGCGGCATCAAATCCTCTGTCTTTCCAAGCTCAATTGCGGCGGCTGTTTAAGCGTCTGGTAGACGACGCAACAGCGCTCCGACAGACGTAACAGACTATCCAGTTGCGCATCGCTGGCGTCGGTATCGAGCACAAACTTGCGGCGTATGGCGGTGAAGCCAACCGACGCTTCCTTGCTGACACCAAGCGTGCCGCGGAAGTCGAGGTCGCCTTCGGCGGTCACCGAGCCGTCGCGGATCTCGATACCCATGGCCTTGGTGACAGCCTTGAGCGCGTTCACGCCCGTCGGCATGGAAGCAAGCCAGTAGTTGGCAAGTTTATGGTTGGGACGACGTGCCCAAATCTCATCCTACCAATTGTAGAGCGCAGGCTTATAGGCAGAGATTGCTGACAAGAATCACTCGATCCAAGGGGTGCGGTATTGAGTTTTCGACCGAGGTAATCGCGTTGCCGAAATCAGCACCTCGGAAACCTGCATGAATGCTGGAAGGCAGTTTTCGACAGTAACTGGTGCGAACACAAATTGTGATTGCGAGCAGCGCAGTCCGACAGGCTGCTCGGCAGAGGCATTGATCTGACTGGATCAGCCCTTGAGACAGGTGCTCATAAACGCCTTGCGTTCTTCGCCCTTCAGTTTCTTTTCACCCGCATCCTTGTTGCAGGCTGCCATTTTCTGCCTTTGCGCAGAATGAACAGTATTTGCCTTGGGAGCTACCGCAGGCTGGGTTTCTTTCTCACATTTTTTAATGAAGCTATTTTTTGCGGCACCGGCAAGTTTCTTGCCGTTCTTGTCGACGGCCTTTTCCTCGCAACCCGCGCCATCCTTGGCAGCTTCGGCCGTTTTGGCCTCTGGCTTCTTTTCCTCTGCCTTGGCTGGGGCTGCAGCGGCGGACTTGGCTTCAGGTTTGGCAGCCGGAGCGGCGGCCTGGGCGAATGCCACATTGACGGCGAAAATCGATACGAATGCAGCAGCAATCAATTTATGCATGGAAATCTCCTCAACGTTATTGAACGCACGGCCGAAGTTGTGTGAATGAGACCGTGCCAGCTTCAACGCGCTGCGGCAAAATCAGTTGACACCATTGTCTCTGGAATCGTCCTCAAGAGCGCGCTGCTGCCGCTCGACAAACTCGGTCATGCTGTCAATGCCGCGGAATTGCAGAATGGTCGTTCGCACCGCTGCCTCGAGCAATACGGCGAGGTTACGCCCGGCGGCGACTGGAATGGCGACACGTCTTATCGGAATACCCAATATGTTTTCATTCTGTGCGTCGAGTGGCAAACGCGCGGCTTCGGGAACACCGGTCATCGGCTTTTGCAGGTGCACTACCAAGCGGAGCTTCATTTTGCGCCGACAGGCAGTTTCGCCAAAGACGGTGCGGATGTTGAGCAGGCCAAGTCCGCGCACCTCAAGAAAATCCTTGAGCAACTCAGGGCAGCGGCCTTCAAGTGCATCGTGCCCGACCCGGGAAACCTCCACAACATCGTCGGCGACAAGTCCGTGGCCGCGCGAAATGAGTTCGAGCCCGAGCTCGCTCTTGCCTGCACCGGAATCGCCCGTGATGAGTACGCCCATTCCGAGTACATCCATGAAAACGCCATGCAACGTGATGGTTTCCGCCAACTGCCGGGAAAGATAAAGCCGTAGCGCATCGATAACTACAGCAGCCGATTGCGGAGTCGAAAAAAGCGGTGTACCCGAACTTTCGCACGCTTCGCGCAGATTGGCGCTGACTTCACAACCGTCAGCGACGATCAGGGCGGGGGGATGGGCGGCGATTACGCCAAGCATGTGGCTGCGCCGCTCGCCAGCCTTATGGCGCGTCGCCCAAGCGACTTCGGGAGCCCCGATCACCTGAATGCGATCAAGGTGAATGAGGTTGAGGTGGCCGACGAGATCGGCAGGCGAGACGTTGTCCTGAGGGATCGAAATGGCCCGGTTGAGAGCGCCGCAGACCCAGGACAATTCCAGCCGTTCGCGATTTCGCTCAAACAGCTGTGCGACGATCAGTGTGCGCATTTGACTGCCAGCTTGCGAAAAGATTATGGATCGTCGCTGGATCCGGTGCACTGCCAAGCGCGTCCCGGAAAGCACGATCCGAGAACATCTGGGCCAATTCCGAGAGTATCTGCAAGTGGTGTTCGGTGGCAGATTCGGGAACCAGCAGTACGAAGAGCAACGCTACCGGCTTGCCGTCAGGGGAGTCGAATTGAACAGGTACTGCCAGACGCAGAAAGGCGCCAGTCGCCTCCTTCAGGCCCTTGATACGTCCATGAGGAATCGCAATGCACTGACCCAATCCGGTCGACCCAAGCCTCTCCCGCGCGAGCAAGGCATCAAAGACGGTACTTCGGGCGATACCATTGTTGTTTTCGAAAAGGAGGCCAGCCTGCTCAAATACACGTTTTTTGCTACTTGCATCCAGGTCGACGACGACGTTGGCTGACGGCAGGAGCTTGGCAATCTGGTTCATGGAGCGGTCGGCGTCTGGAATGGGGACGGGGCGAACCCGATATTATTGAGGGCCTTGACCGGAATTGTGGCTAATGGAGGCTGCCGAAGGGGCTTAGCGGGGCCAGCAGTATAGCGCTAACCCCTGCGGCATGCACTGGCATGACTACGCTTCGCTACTCTTCCGTTAGGCGTTTGTCGCGAGTGTGATCTTTACTCTTTTCCTTGTGTTTGACGACCTGGCGATCAAGTTTGTCGGCGACAAGGTCGATCGCCGCATAGAGATCGGCTTCGGTGCTGTCGGCATAGATATCCTTGCCCTTCACGTGCAGCGTGACTTCAGCTTTCTGCTTCAGCTTTTCCACAGAAAGAATCACATGCACGCTGGTGACATGATCGAAATGGCGAATCACTCGGTCGAGCTTGTTCGATACATAGTCGCGAATTGCCGGAGTAACTTCGACGTGATGACCGGTGATATTTATATTCATGATTGCTCCTTGTCAGAGGAAATCAAAGGGTCTTGCGCAGGTTGACCGGCGGAATGCTGAGCAATTCGCGGTATTTGGCGACAGTACGCCTTGCCACGACTATGCCCTGCTCGCCGAGGACTTCTGCGATCTTGGCGTCCGAGAGCGGCTTGTGGCCGTCCTCGGCAGAAACGAGCTGCTTGATCAGCGCCCGGATCGCAGTACTGGAAGCCGCTCCGCCGGTATCGGTGGCGACGTGGCTGCCAAAAAAATACTTCAGTTCGTAGATGCCGCGCGGGCTGGCCAGATACTTGTGGGTAGTAACCCGCGAGATGGTTGATTCATGCAGTTCGAGCTGCTCGGCGATTTCGCGCAAGGTCAGTGGCCGCATGGCGACATCGCCGTGCTCAAAGAACTGTCTCTGACGATCAATGATGGCCTGCGAAACGCGGAGGATGGTATCGAAGCGTTGCTGGACGTTCTTGATCAGCCACTTCGCTTCCTGCAACTGGCTGTTGAGGCTGGCACTGCCACCGCCGGCGCGGCTGCGGCGCAGCAGATCGGCATAAAGGCGATTGATGCGCAGCCGGGGCATCGCCTCTGAATTCAAGGCCGCCGTCCAACGCCCGCGCTGTTTCTTGACCACGACATCAGGAATCACATAGCGCGTGTCGCTGGCGCCGTATTGGGCACCTGGACGAGGATTCAAGGAACAAATCAGGCTATGGGCGCAGCGCAAGGCATCGTCCTCGCAACCTAATGCCTTCTTGATGCGTGTGAAATCACGCGCCGCCAGTTGCTCGAGATGATTGCGAACGATAGCCTGGGCCAGATCGCGCTCTGCCGATTTGGGCAGCGCCTGCAATTGCAATTCCAGGCATTCTCTGGGGTTGCGCGCGCCGATCCCATTCGGGTCAAAATTCTGCACGTGGCGCAAGGCGATACCGAGTTCCTCGAGCAACTCCTCACGGTCGGCAGCGAAATCTTCCGGCAGTACATCGGCCAGTTCGTCGAGGGTCTGCGTGAGATAACCATCCTCATCGAGCGCCTCAATAAGGAAACCGACCAAGGCGCGATCACGCTCCGGGAGCGGGGTCAACGCCAACTGCGTCAGCAAGTGGTCGCGCAGACTAC
>CAISUK010000465.1 GCA_903888645.1 uncultured Pseudomonadota bacterium
AGCGGCGATGCAGACCAGCGGCTATTTTCGCATCGACGCGGAGGCGCGATCCGAAGCTGAAGTCGACGATTTGCTCGATCACGGCAAAGCGCAGTTCGTGCTGACCATTCCCGCCGAGTTCTCGCGCAAGCTGATGCGTGGCGAATCGCCGCAACTGCTGCTCGAAGCCGATGCCTCCGACCCGACGGCGGTCAACAACGCCGTCAATGCCATGCAAGTTATTGCCAACACGGCGCTGCGCCGCGATCTCAGCGGTGTCTTGGCGCAGCGATTGCCGGCACCTTCGCTGCTCGACCTGAGGGTGCATCGCCGCTACAACCCGGAAGGCGTCACCGCCTACAACATCGTGCCCGGGCTGCTGGGCACCATACTGACGATGACGATGATCCTGATGACCGGGCTGGCCATCACCCGCGAACGCGAGCGCGGCACTTTCGAAAATCTGCTGGCGACACCGGCGCTACCAATCGAAGTGATGACCGGCAAGATCGTGCCCTACATCATGATCGGCCTGATCCAGGTGACGCTGATCCTGCTCGCGGCGCGCTTCATCTTCGCCGTGCCGATGGTCGGCAGCCTGCTGCTGCTCTATGCCGTCGTCAGTCTGTTCGTCGCCGCCAACCTGACGGTCGGCATAACCTTTTCGTCTATCGCCCGCAACCAGTTGCAGGCGATGCAGATGACATTTTTCTTCTTCCTGCCGTCGATCCTGCTGTCCGGTTTCATGTTCCCCTTCCGCGGCATGCCGGAGTGGGCGCAGACGATCGGTAGCATCCTCCCGCTGACGCATTTCCTGGTCCTGGTGCGCGGCATTCTGCTCAAGGGCAATGGCGTCATGGAACTTTGGCCGGCCATCTGGCCGATCATCGTTTTTATTTTGGCGGTGATAGCGATCGGCTTGCGCTTCTATCGGCGAACGCTGGACTGATGACGGCAAATCCCGCGGGCGTTTTTCATGGTGCTTGGCATCGACCGCGCGCGCCATCCCGGTGTAGCATCGGCGTTCCAGGGGAGGGGACGGATGAGCAAGATTCTCGTTGGTACTGCGTCGTGGACGGACAGGGCGCTGGTTGCAAGCGGTTTGTTCTACCCGGACGAGGCGAAGTCCCCTGCCGACCGCCTGCGCTACTACGCCACGCAATTTCCGCTGGTGGAAGTCGACAGTTCCCAATCCTCAATGCCGATGCTGCGCAACACCATCCTCTGGGCGCAGCGGACGCCGATCCAGTTCGTCTTCGACGTCAAGGCATTTCGCCTATTCACTCAGCATCAGACCGAACTTCGCGTCCTGCCCAGGGATATTCGCCAGGCGCTGGGGAGCGGTGGCAAAACTACGCTCTTATATCGGGACGTACCGAGCGAACTGCGCGAGGAGCTTTGGGCGCGCTTTGCGCTTGCAATATCGCCATTGCGCCAGGCCGGGAAACTGGGTGTCGTGCTGCTGCAGTTTCCGCCCTGGTTCGTGCCGTCGCAGGCCAGCTACCACCACATCGTCGAGTGCGTAGAACGGCTTTCCGGGTTCCAGTTGGCCGTCGAATTCCTTAACAAGGCCTGGTTCGAAGGCGACCACCCGGAACGCATCTGGCATTTCGAGCGAGAGCATAATCTCGCCCATGTCGTGATCGATGAGCCGCAAGGGTTTTCCAGCAGCATCCCGGCGCTCTGGGAAGCCACCAGCGCGGATGTGGCGGTGGTGCGGCTGCACGGGCGCAATCGCGACACCTGGGAGGCCAAGGGGCTACGCGCTTCGGCCGAACGGTTCAAGTATCTTTACGCCGCCGCCGAGTTTGACGGGCTGGCTGAAAGCGTCCGGGAATTATCAAAGCACGTGAAGTCGGTACATGTACTGTTCAACAACAATTTCGCGGATTATGCGCAGCGCAACGCTGCCGCGTTTCGACAACGTTTCTAGCGAAGATTGATGCCCACCGCGAGGCTCAGGCAGCAATGGCCGAAGAACCCAAGGTCACGGCGATATCGAGGAACAGCGCTTCGGCAGCGGAGTAGCGAGCGACCAGCCTCGGCAACGCCTGGAGAAACGGAATACTTTGAGCCGTGGGGCGATCAAGTTTTTGGTAGTCGGCCCATCAGATAGAACTCATCGTTGGGCGGCATTGCGGTGAAATGCGCTAACCGATTACTCAGCGCAAAGAATCCGGCGATGGAGCCGATATCCCAGATATCTTCATCGCTGAAGCCGTGGTCATGAAGCGTCGCGTAGTCGGCGTCTGCCAAGGACGCGGGTTCCCGCGCGACTTTCAAGGCGAAGTCGAGCATGACTTTTTGGCGCGGGGCGATTTCCGCCTTCGGATAGTCGACCGCAACTTGATCCGACACGCGGGGATTCTTGGCGCGGATGCGCAGGATGGCGCCGTGGGCAATCACGCAGTACAGGCAGTCATTGGCAGACGACGTGGCAACCACGATCATTTCTCGCTCGGCCTTGGTCAGCCCCACATCCTTTTCCATCAGCGCGTCATGGTAGGCGAAGAAGGCGCGGAACTCTGCCGGACGACGGGCCATCATCAGGAAAATATTTGGCACGAAGCCGGCCTTCTCCTGCACGGCAAGAATCCGCTCGCGGATGTCGTCGGGCAGATCGGTCAACTCCGGATACGGATAACGGGGGGCATGGTGGTCTGGCATGGGATTTACCTTAGGAGCGCGGGCGGTACGCAGTCTACTCAATGCAGTGCCATCCATGCCACGGGATTTCAATTTTCTTCAACTGCCTTTCGCCAACCGCCGCCGTTCTGAACCCGGCGCCTGCTTGGAACTTCGGCACGGTGTCAGCCCCGGCTGAAGCCTGCGATAGCCGAATGTGCGCCATATACGGGTTCGAGGAAGACGCCCTCATTCATTGCAAGATTGTTTAGATCGCGGTCGGGGTGGCGGCGGCGATGCCGACGAAAGACAGCGCGGCAGGGAAAAGCATGACGGCGACGAAGGCCACGCTGACGACTGCGCGAATTGCTTCAGCTGCCATGACGAACTGTTGATTCGTGTGATTCGGTACTGTATTCGCGTGCCTATCGTTCATGTCGATGTCCTTGCCAAAGTCGGTTGTCGGGATGATGTCGGTCGGCATATTCATGCGTCCCTCAGCTTCTAGGACGTAATCAGGACGAGAAACCGGACATGACTTCGACGATAATTTCGCGCCGAATCGAATACTCCGAACATGTAAGAATTGCTGAGCGAACCTTCATCGCTCTCGGCGAAAGCGCGCAGGGCGATTGCCAAGTCGTTGTCTGCCAGAGCCATTATCGTGTCAGCCATCAGCGTCCTCGAAATCGCGACCGCTGTGCGCCGTGGCAGCTTTAACCGCACGTGCCAGCCTCAACGCACTGGTTCCGGTGTAATCGCGACTATTCACGCTTGCGCCTTGCAGCGCTTCCTTGACATCCATTCAACATGATGACAAAGTCGTCTGCATAACGCATATGGTTACCATCGTCATTTTGTGGCATGCTTATACCGGCACGGTGGTTAACGAGGCAGGCCACGCTGTGCCGCACCTGTGATGTGTTTCGATCAAGCCCCAACCTAGGCTATTGGCATGAAACTCGAGGCTGTCACCCGCCTTTATCAGGCCTTGGCCTTGCTCGCCCTGGCACTGACTCCGACCGCGGCCATATGGTACGTGGCAACGTTTTCAGCGGTGCCCGCCCCGCTATTCGAAGACCACCTGTTCCACGAGGGTGCCATCGCCATTGCCACCTTGATCGGGGCGTTCATTTCTTACGCGTCATGGCGGAGTTATCAGGCGTCCGGCGAGGTCTTCCTGCGTTGGCTGACCGCCGGATTTCTTGTCTTCACCCTCATTTACGCGCCACACGGCCTGCTGACGCGAACGGCACACCACAATATCTGGTTGTTTCTCCTCTATGGACCAGTATCCCGTCTCGCCATGCTTGGCTGCATGGTCTACGGGCTGAGCACATACGGCAAGCCCACGGAACACCCGTCTGCCGCTTCCCTGCGTGGCTTCTGGCGATCGGTGCTGGTCGTCTGCGCGGCGCTCATTGTTGGCGTCGCTGTCCTGGCTTATTCACCCATCGCTGGTAGCCCATGGGTTCGCGCGCCAATGGAAATTGGTGCAACGATCTTGTGCCTGCTGGGTATCACCGTGATGGTTCGCCGCCGGATTCGCTCGCACCTGATGATGTTTTACGCCGTGGCCCTGTTGCTGTTTGGCCAAGCCGCGATTGCCTTCATCCTCGCCAAGCCCTGGAACCACATGTGGTGGCTGGCGCACGCGATCTTTGCCGCTGGATTCTCCGTCATCGGCTGGGGAGTGACGCGCGCCTTGTTGACGACGCGATCTTTTGCCCTCGCCTACAACCAGGAGCAGTTGATGCGTGCCCTGGAGAACGAAAAGGATCAGACCAACGACGCAATTGTCACTACCGATGGATCAGGAAATATCATCCAGTGGAACAGCAGTGCCCGGCGCATCTTCGGCTACGCGGAAACAGAGGTGATCGGACAGCCGCTGACACTACTGATGCCAGATTGCCTCCATGACATTGATGACAATGGCCACTACCGGCTTCGATCCGGAGGCGAACCCGAAGTCATGGACAAGCCGGTTGAACTGGTCGGACTACGCAAGGACGGTAGCAAGTTTCCGCTGGAACTCAGTTTGTCAAAATACCAATTACCGGACGGGCGTCTGCTTACCGGCGTGATCCGCGATATCACCGAGCGGAAGCGCGCCGAAATGGACCTGCGTATCGCGGCAAGTGCTTTTGAGTCCCAGGTAGGAATGTTTGTCACGGACTCCAGCGGCCTCATCTTACGTGTCAATAGTGCGTTTGTCGAAATCACCGGCTATGCCGCCGACGAAGTCATCGGTCAAAACCCGCGACTTATCGCTTCAGGTCGCCACGACGCAGTTTTTTATGCTGAGATGTGGCAATGCATCGATCGAACGGGATCCTGGAATGGAGAAATCTGGAACCGCCGCAAGAGCGGCGAAGCCTATCCGGAATGGCTATCCATCACGGCCGTCAAAGACGATGATGGATCGGTTGCCCACTACGTCGGCTCATTCACCGATATCACCCAGCGCAAGACGGCCGAACAAGAAATTGCTCACCTGGCTTTCTATGATCATTTGACTGAATTGCCAAACCGGAGGTTGATGCTGGATCGTTTGAGCCGCACGCTGGCTGGCAGTGCACGACTAGGCCGGCACGGCGCGTTGATGCTGATTGATCTGGACAACTTCAAGACGCTCAATGACACGCACGGGCACTCGGTCGGCGACCACATGCTGATTGAGGTCGCAAGGCGTCTTCAATCGTCCATTCGCGAAGGCGATACAGTGGCTCGGCTCGGCGGTGACGAATTCGTGGTGATCCTCGAACACCTTGATGAAGGCAATGCTGCCGCGATGCAGGCACGGAACGTCGCCACAAAGATTCAGGCGAAACTGTGCCAGCCCTTCATTCTCGACATCGCTCTCGAATTTGAGCAACCGGTCAAGACCAGTTATCAGAGCACTTGCAGCATCGGGATCACCCTGTTTCGCGACCAACTGACTTCCGCCGACGAACTGCTGAAGCGTGCCGACACGGCAATGTATGAAGCCAAGGCGGCCGGTCGCAATACCCTGCGCTTTTTTGACCCGGAAATGCAGGCAGCGGTCAAGGCAAGGGCCGCGCTGGAAAATGATTTGCGCGGAGCCATCGTCAACGGCGAGTTCCTTCTCTATTACCAGGCGCAGGTCAATTCAACTGGCCGTGTGATCGGAGCCGAGGCGCTGGTTCGCTGGCGGCACCCGGAACGAGGCCTCGTCAGTCCGGCCGAATTCATTCCCCTGGCCGAAGACACCGGATTGATTCTGCCCTTGGGACACTGGGTGCTGATGACTGCTTGCGTGCAATTGGCGGCGTGGGCAAGGCAACCCGATGCAGCGCACCTCACCCTGGCGGTCAATGTCAGTGCCCGGCAGTTCAGCTTGCCGAATTTTGTCGAGGAGGTGATGGCCTTGGTCGTGCACACCGGCGCTCCACCGAACAAGTTGAAACTGGAATTGACCGAAAGCATCCTCCTTGAAAACGCCGAAAACATCATCGCCAAGATGGCCGCCTTGAAGGATCGCGGCGTGTGTTTTTCGATGGACGACTTTGGGACTGGATACTCATCGCTCTCCTACTTGAAGAAACTGCCGCTCGACCAGCTCAAGATCGACCAGACGTTTGTCCGCGAGGTCCACACCGACCACAACGACGCCGCCATTGCCCGAACGATCATTGCCCTGGGCCAGACGCTTGGCCTGCATGTCATCGCCGAAGGCGTGGAAACAAGCATGCAGCGCGACTTCCTGGCCAGCATTGGCTGCGATACCTACCAGGGCTATCTGTTTAGCCGGCCACTCCCGCTGGAAGGCTTTGAGGCTTACTTGATTCAGCATCCGTGATCATTTCGCGGCGTGCCAGAAGCCGACGAAGGTTTATCTGCCCGTTGTCCAATCCAGGTGTCCAAATGCGGCGTGCAAGTTGCAGGAATGTCTTGGTACTTTCAGCTTCCAGACTCTCAAGGATTGCTCTCCAGAATATCGATACCGACCACCTCAGGCTTCAGTATTTTGAGGGCCTTCAGTCCTTCTATCGCCCGCTTCTTCCAACCCTTTCCGCGCGACAAGGCATCTTCCCAGGCTTGACGAAGCTCGTCTGGTCGAATTGCCGCCAAATATTCGATCAGGGCTGCTGCTTGCGCGAGATCCTTGACGGCTTTCAGGCGAAATTCGCCACTTCGCTCGCCATACACGAGGAGTTTATGCACGGTAAAGCGGGCCGGTGATGGGATGTTCACCATCACCGCGCCTTCCTCGCTGAGCACAACGGCCTGGGAAATGTCCTCGAGCGAAAATTCCATGAATTTGAGCGGCTGAAGATCAACGGCCAGGGCTGGTATCCGCACCACGCGCGCATTGTTGCGCACCATCGGTGTCAGAAAATCGATCCTGAACTCCGGTTCGCCGGGATTGATAAACCCGGCGCTGTTTTGTGCCTGAAACGCCGACATGGGCAAGAACCTTTCCCGGCTAAAAATTGCCGTGATCGGCCTCGATACCGAAGAAACTTCGCGTGACCTTGACACCCTCGAACAATGGCTCGCCTCGTCCTGACCGACGCGAGCCCGCTAATCGGCTTATCGATTGTGGGAGGTCTGCCTTGGCTAAAGGGCTTGTTTGGAGAAGTCTGGATGCCGATCGAGGTCGAACGCGAAGTGCTCTCCGGTCGGGTCAGTTGCGGTGAAGAAGATCTGCGCGGCGCCCTGGTCGACAAGTGGCTCCGAATTTTTCAGCCTACGCCTGATGAACCGGAATTCCCTGAGCTGGATGAGGGCGAAGCCGCATGCATTCGAGTCGCGCTATCCATTCAGGAGGAAACGTTGATTCTCATGGATGTACGCGCCGGGCGGTCAATTGCAATCGAACAGGGGTTGCTCGTCGCCGGTACCGCCGCCGTTATCGGCATGGCGAAAACCCGTGGGTTGATTCCCTCGGCGCGCGATATCTTTGCAAGATTTCACAACTCGGATTTCCGAATTGCCACCGAAGTCATTCAAACCGTCCTTCACAGGGTAGGGGAATGAGTTCGTGTGGCCGAAGTCGATTGTGGCTAATTGCGCCTGCTCAGTTGTCGAGTTGGTAGCCGTCCGTCATGACGTCGGTCTAAGGAACTGGCCGCACGGGATGACGTTTCGATGAACCAGTTCATCGCCAGCGCCGCGTCCGAAAAAATGGCGTCCGTCTTGACGCTTGACTTCCTTAAGTCGGAAGCACTCAAGGGCAAGCGCAGTGACTTTGAGACCTATCTCAGCATGGTGCCGAATGGACCCGCGCAAGTTGGCGACGAGCGTGAGCAATAAGTGTTCAGGCTTGATAGGTAAGCCGAGTTTCCCCGACCTGTTGAAGCGAAGCCCCTCCCGGCGAGGGGCTTCGCTTTTGCATATTGTCTATCGTGTTCGATCAGAGCCATTCGTGAGAGGCCGCTACGCTGCCTTGTGCTGCGCTACGTAGTCACGCAACGCCTCGTCCATGCGAGTTTGCCAGCCTGCACCGGTAGCACGGAAATAAGCCAGTACCTCGGGGCTGTAGCGCACCGCCACTTGTTCCTTGGTGGGGCGCTTGTTTGGCCCACGGGCACGACGTGTGGCAACCACATTCCGCAGTTCGTCTGCCGAATGGGTTACAAAAGCATTATTCCAATCGTCCGGCTTGGTCGCCGGAGCGTCAACTACAGAAACGTGTCCACGCTTCGCGTTCATGTTTTTCCGCCTTTCGCGCCCAAGTAATATGTGGCCATTCGTTGTCACCCGGCGGCCAGACAACGAACAGGATGTTTCCGCCGTACCAGCTAACGCTCTGAAAGCGCATTTCGCCATAGGCTGCACGAGCATCTTCACGGGTCACCAAGGCACCATCAAAGAAACCGGACAGCGTTGCCAAGTCAATACCATGTTTTAATTCGCGCTGGTTCCGGCATCGTTTTACCTTGTTTCGCCTATCAGAATCTGCCATTATCGGCTGGCTATGACAATGAGCGAAATTACCGTATCAAGCGCATTGCCGGCCGATTCGGAACGGCTTGCGGAAGCTTTCCGAATTTTCAACGAGGCTTCCGAAGAGCTGTCGACGGCCTATACGTCATTGCAGTTGCAAGTAGCGGGGCTTACCGAGGAGCTGGCGGCAGCCAATGGCGCCCTGCGCCAGCAATATCAAGAGAAGGCGGCGCTGACTGAACGCTTGTCGCTGCTGCTGGACGCGTTGCCAGCCGGGGTCGCAGTGCTCGATGCTTCTGGAATGATTGTGCAGGCCAATCCGGCCGCATATAGTCTCCTTGGTCAAAACATTCGTGAAATGGACTGGTCCGTCGTGCAGCGTGATCAACTCGCCGCGACGGATACGCCGGGCGAGTTTCTGCTGGTTGACGGTTCCGGGCGGCGCGTCGCGCTCACCGTCACCGCACTTGATTCGGCTGGCGGCCGCATCGTCCTGCTTCACGATGTGACCGAAGCACATCGACTGCAGACACAGGCGGAACGCAACGAGCGGCTGGCGGCGATGGGCGAAATGGCAGCTCAGTTGGCACATCAGCTGCGCACACCGCTGGCGGCGGCGCTGCTTTATGCCGGCAATCTGGAGATCCCGCAGCTGGCCGAGTCGAGCCGGATCAGCATTGCCGAAAAAACCGTGGCCCGGCTCAAACATCTTGAACGGCTGATCCAGGATATGTTGCTTTTCGCTCGTGGCGAGGTACTCGGGCGTGAGCGCATCATGGTCGATGACCTGGTTCAGGAGGTTCGCCAGATCATCGAGCCGCTGGCACGCAAACGCGGTGCCGACTTGATCGTCGCAACGCTCGCGGAGAGTGTCAGCTTTTCCGGCAATCGCAAGGCCTTGGCTGGTGCGCTGACCAATCTGCTGGAAAATGCGCTCCAGGCAGTCGATGCTGGCGGTCGCGTCGAATTGGCGGTTGAAACGGCGCCGACGCGGCTGCTCTTCTTTATCCGCGACAATGGCGGCGGCATGGACGAGCTGACCGTGGCGCGTTTGTTCGAGCCGTTCTTCACCACCCGCAGCGAGGGTACCGGCTTGGGCTTGGCCATCGCCCGCGGCGTTGCCCGGGCGCATGGCGGCAGCATCGAGGTTAGCTCGGCGCCTGGCCGCGGTACCGAATTTGCCATGACAATCGCACTGGCGGAAAATGCCGCTGCGAGAGAGGTCGCCGTATGACAAAAAAATCATTGCACATTCTCGTCGTCGAAGATGACGACTCCTTGCGCGACGCGCTGCTGGTCACGCTGGAAACCGCCGGGCATAGCGTCAAGGGCGCTCCCGGCGGAACGCAGGCGCTCGAGCTCCTGTCCGGCCACGAAGGCAACTACAACATGGTCGTATCCGATCTGCGCATGGTGCCGATGGATGGACTGGAATTGCTCGCCGAAATTCGCAAACGTCAGCCGCGTCTGCCCGTGCTCTTGATGACGGCTTTCGGCGATGTCGATAAGGCGGTGGCGGCGATGCGTGGCGGTGCCTGCGATTTCATGCTCAAGCCCTTCGAGCCCAAGGTATTGCTCGAGCAGATCGAGCGTTATGCGATGCTGCCGCCGGATGTCGAAGGAATCGTTGCCGAAGATCCGCGCACCAAAGAACTGCTCTTGCTGGCAGCACGCGTGGCGCGTACCGATGCCACGGTACTGTTGACAGGCGAATCCGGCACCGGCAAGGAAGTGATTGCCCGCTTCATCCACGACCAGTCGCTGCGCGCCGCCGGGCCATATGTCGCCATCAACTGCGCGGCAATCCCCGACAACCTGCTTGAAGCGACGCTTTTCGGCTATGAAAAAGGCGCGTTTACGGGCGCTACGACGGCGCAGGCGGGCAAGTTCGAGCAGGCTGACCACGGCACCTTGCTGCTCGATGAAATCTCCGAGATGCCGCTCGGTCTGCAAGCGAAGTTGCTGCGCGTGCTGCAGCAGCGCGAAGTCGAGCGTGTCGGCGGCAAGAAGCCCTTGGCGGTAGATATCCGCGTGCTCGCCACCTCCAATCGTGACATGGCTGAAGCGGTAAGTCAGGGACGCTTTCGCGAGGATCTTTTCTATCGGCTCAACGTGTTTCCCCTGCTGATTCCGCCGCTGCGCGAGCGGCCGGCGGACATCGTTCCGTTGGCGCGGCATTTTCTCGCCCTGCATGCCCAGCGCACCGGCCGATCCATGCGGCTGAGTGCCGACGCTGAGGCAAAAATTGCCGTTCATGGCTGGCCCGGCAATGTGCG
>CAISUK010000466.1 GCA_903888645.1 uncultured Pseudomonadota bacterium
GGATTCGTCAATACCATGGCCAATCTCCGCCCTGCGGAAAAGGCGCTGTATGACAAAGCCGTCGCCAGCGGCAACACCGACGCTGCTGAGGGCCTCAACCTGATCGCGCTAATTCGCACAGGTGGAGACACGGCGGGCGGCGCCAATGGAACGACATATAACCCGTTTAACACAGAGATAACGGCCGCCAACATCGAGAAATACTTCAGTCACAGCATCGTCGACCCCAGTGGAAACGCAGCGTCCAAATTCCAGGCGTTGATCCAGTTTTTGCAAAACAATCCAGCGGTTTGACGCGATACCGTTGAGACAGCGATGCCCAACTAACGAGCCGAATCAACCAACAATATTTCAGATCGGCAGCTCGAAAATCACTTCGTTGGGCGTGAGGCCGAAACGCTGATGCTGCTGCCTACTGCCCCGCCGCCACTTTCGACGGAAATCGAAGTACCAATCCCGCCAACACTTTCGACAGATGCCGCGCTGGCGGACACGTCTGCCTGCCCGCTGCGGTAGCTCCGGTGATCTGAGTGCCGACACTCAAGAGTGAAGTGTTTTCGACCTGGTGTCGCCTATCAATCCCCGCGCCCTAGCGCGGCCTCAATGACCAGAATGTGGTGCGACCTATAATTTTGCCGCGCACAAGAAGCCGATGGCATTATGCGCTGCACGGTAAATTATCAATCACAAGTTCCGGATGGCCGTCTTTATAGCTGTCTTTTCAGCTTGACTAGTGGCGTGTTGTTGGATATCTTTGATATATCTAACCAGTGGATTGCCATGCCTACCCGTACTACCGCCAATCAGATCGCTTTTCGTTACCGCTCGGTCGATAGCTCAACCGGAATTACGCGCGAAACTGCCAAGCGCCTAGCCGGATACCTGGGCGTGGATGAAACCCAGGCGATCCATCAGGCGCTGCGTGAACTGGCTATCAAGCTGCTTCCGCAATACGAAGCTGACAATGGCCCGTTGACAGCCATCCAACTTCGCCAGATCAAGAAGATCGTTCCCCAGGGTACCAAGCGCTCAGTGCGTTCAAGCTTGTTTGAAGACGTAATCGCGTGACGCATCAGTGGTGGAGTGAACCCACGGCCGGAGAGATTGTCTGGTGCCATTTCCCGGACAACATTACCCCGCGACCGAAGCCACGGCCGGCGTTGGTTCTGGTGGTTTTTGACGACGACGCCCCACATTTTGAGGTGCGTGTCGCCTACGGTACCAGCCAGCGGACGACGACCTTGCACCGAGGCGAATTCTCAATCCTGCGTGATAGAAATCGTGCCGCTTACGAAACTGCAGGCCTGAGCTACGACACCAAGTTCGATCTGAAGCAGGCCATCGATCTGCCCTATACCACCGAGTGGTTCTCGGTACCGCCGGCCGCCCCTCACGGGCAAACGCCCAAGTTGGGCACGCTTCATCCCTCCATGGTACGAGCCGTGCAGGCAGCATTTCAGGCTGCGTCCCAATGAGCCACCGTCTGATTGCCCTGGTTCAGTGCCCACGCGGCATTTGATAGGCCAACAATCGTGGCTATTCATCACAAGCAAACCAGGGAGTTCCTGAAAACCGGTCGACACGATCCGATATTCTCGGCTTGGCCTGGCAACACGATCTTTGAAAGGTGCACGCTTGGCAGTAACGAGCTGATATCCGCTCTTGTCGCCGAAGTAATTCGACGGACCGACTTCCGACCGGAGCTGCCGGTACCGACTGCAATGAATGCGCAGTTACTACCCCGGGATAAATTCCGCAGCATGGTCGCTGGACTCTTTCCTGGCGCCGAGCGGGAGACTGTTCTTTCCACGCTTGATCAGTCGGTCGTTTTCCTTACCCGCGAAAACATCTCAACCGTTCTGCGTGAAATGTCCATGCTGTCGAGTGCGTGGGATCTGGCAAACCTCTATCTGGGAAGCTGCGAAGTGGGTTTGCTCTCTGGCGAAGCCCCCCAACTCCTGGGGCTCAGCATTGAAACAACCTGCTATGTCGCGACCGACTATTTCCGAACCAAGGAAC
>CAISUK010000467.1 GCA_903888645.1 uncultured Pseudomonadota bacterium
CACCGCTGAAGCGGTCGGCTCGGCGCCAGCGCCCTTGCCGTAATAAAGTGTCGGGCCGACCGCATCGCCCTTGACCAGAACGGCGTTCATCGCGCCTTCAACGTTGGCGATCAGGCGCTTCTCGGGAATCAGCGTCGGATGCACGCGCAACTCGACGCCGCTGGCCACACGCTTGGTGATGCCGAGCAGCTTGATGCGATAACCGAGTTGTTCCGCGTACTTGATGTCATCAGCATCGAGTTTGCTGATGCCTTCGATATAAGCCTTGTCGAATTGCATCGGAATGCCGAAGGCAAGCGCCGACAGAATGGTGATCTTGTGCGCGGCGTCGACGCCCTCGATGTCGAAGGTCGGGTCGGCCTCGGCATAACCCAGGCGCTGCGCCTCCTTGAGGACTTCCGCGAAAGGCAAACCCTTGTCGCGCATCTCGGAAAGGATGAAATTGGTGGTGCCGTTAATGATGCCGGCGATCCATTGAATGCGGTTGGCCGAAAGCCCTTCGCGCACCGCCTTGATGATGGGAATGCCGCCGGCCACCGCCGCCTCGAACGCGACCATGACCCCTTTCTTCTGTGCTGCAGCGAAGATTTCATTGCCGTGCGTGGCTAGCAATGCCTTGTTGGCGGTGACGACATGCTTGCCGTTTTCAATCGCTTTTAGCACCAAGTCCTTGGCAATACCGTAACCGCCGATCAGTTCGATGACGATGTCGATCTCGGGATCCGTGACCACCGAAAAAGCGTCGTCCGTCAGCGCCGCATTGCCGCCGGTAATGCGCTGCGCCAATTCCAGGTTCTTGTCGGCCACCCGGGTAATGCGAATGGGCCGGCCGGCGCGCCGGGTGATTTCCGGTTCGTTGCGGGTCAGGACGGTATACGTGCCGCCACCGACGGTGCCGATGCCAAGCAATCCAACATTGATAGGTTTCATGGGTTCAGTGAGGGGTGAGGGGTTAGGGGTGAGGAGTGCGCTTTGGGGAGTACGGAGGGTGTGGAATGGGTTTCGCTCCTCACTCCTTACCCCTCACTCCTCACGCTTTACTGCGCATGCCGCTTGCGAAAGCCGTCGAGGAAACGGGCGATGCGGCCCATGGCGTCACGCAGGTCGTCCTCGTGCGGCAGAAAAACCACGCGGAAGTGATCGGGCTGATGCCAGTTGAAGCCGGTGCCTTGCACCACCAGCACCCGCTCTTCCTGCAGCAATTCTAGGATGAAGGCCTGGTCGTCCTCGATGGGGTACATGTGCGGATCGAGCCGCGGAAACAGGTAGAGAGCCGCCTGCGGCTTGACGCACGACACTCCGGGAATGGCGTTGAGCAGTTCCCAGGCGAGATCGCGCTGGCGACGCAGGCGACCGCCCGGCGCGACGAGATCGTTGATGCTCTGGTAACCGCCGAGCGCGGTCTGAATCGCATACTGCCCCGGGACATTGGAGCAGAGGCGCATCGAGGCGAGCATGTTGAGGCCCTCGATGTAATCCTGAGCATGGCGCTTCTCGCCGGACACCACCATCCAACCGGAACGAAAACCGCAGGAACGGTAGTTTTTTGAGAGGCCGTTGAAGGTGACGGAGAACACATCGTCGGCGAGCGCGGCGATGGAAGTGTGCTCGGCGCCGTCATACAGCACCTTGTCGTAAATCTCGTCGGCATAAACGATCAACTGATGCTGGCGGGCAATCTCGAGGATGTCCTTGAGGATGTCATCAGGATATAGTGCGCCGGTCGGATTATTCGGATTGATCAGGACGATGGCCCGCGTCTGCGCCGTGATCTTGCCGCGGATGTCGGCCAGGTCGGGCAGCCATCCGGCGCCCTCGTCGCAGACATAGTGGCGAGGCGTGCCGCCGGCCAGGGTGACAGCCGCAGTCCATAGCGGGTAATCGGGGGCCGGCACCAGAACTTCGTCGCCATTGTTGAGCAGCGCCTGCATGGCCATCACGATCAGCTCGGAAACGCCATTCCCGATGATAATGTCATCTATGCGGACACCCGGAATGGCCTTTTGCTGGGTGTAGTGCATGATCGCCTTGCGCGCGGCGAACAGCCCCTTGGAATCCGAATAGCCGGACGCATCGGGCAGGTTGCGAATGACGTCAGTGACAATTTCTTCCGGCGCCTCGAAACCGAACGGTGCCGGGTTGCCGATATTCAGCTTGATGATGCGGTGGCCCTCTTCCTCCATTTGCCTGGCGCGGGCCAGCACGGGACCACGGATGTCATAACAGACGTTGGCGAGCTTGGTGGATTTGAGGACGGGTTGCACGGTGGTACCTTCAGTAACGGGACGGAGACGGCTGGACCTGCGCGGATCTCGATTCATGTATCGCGGCTTGATTGCGCCCTGAGGCGCGGCCACCCTGCAAAAGGTATAATTCTAGCAGCCTGTCTTGGGCAAAGGCCACGGATGCGAACCCGCACAACTTTGCTGCATTTCCTGACATCTTCCGGCCTTCCGAACACCATCCAAGATCAATGAAACTGCATCAGGATCTTCGCCCCGGCCGCAATATCATCACTGCCTATGGCGACGCCTATGTCGACATCAATGGTCAGCGCCATAACAATAGCTTGATTGTCACTCCGGAACGCGTTGTAGATCATTGGCGCGGCGGTGGCTTCGACGCCTTGAGCGAAGCTGATTTCGCCGATCTTGCCGCACTTGGTGCGGAAATTCTCTTGCTAGGCACGGGCCTGCGCCAGCGCTTTCCCCGCCCGGACTTGCTGAAGTCGCTGATGGAGAAGCGTATCGGCATCGAAATCATGGATACGCGCGCAGCTTGCCGCACCTACAACATTCTGGTCGGCGAAGATCGCGTCGTGGCCGCTGCGCTGCTGATCGGCTGACCATGCAAATTGCGCGCTCTCAATCTTCGCCGCTACGCACACCCGCACTGTTGCTGCTGCTCGCAATCTTCGCCGCAATCTGGTTCGGCAGCCTCGAATACCGCAAGCTGATCAAGCCCGACGAAGGCCGTTACGCCGAAATCCCGCGCGAGATGGTGGTCACGGGCGACTGGACCACGCCTCGTCTCAACGGCATAAAATACTTCGAGAAACCGGTGCTGCAATACTGGGCCACCGCGGCGGTGTTCACCGTATTCGGTCAGCATGATTGGACGGCGCGCCTTTGGCCCGCGCTGACCGGCTTCCTCGGCGTATTGCTGACCTACTTCACCGGTCGCCGCGTGTTCGGCAGGAGGACCGGCCTCTATGCTGCAATGGCGCTGGCCAGCAGCCTGCTCTACATATTCATCGGGCATGTCAATACGCTAGACATGAGCTTCACGTTCTTTACCAGTCTGGCACTCTGCGCCTTCCTGCTCGCACAGCGCGACGAGGCGACGCGGCGATCATGGATGCTGCTGCTCTGGGCGGCGCTGGCACTGGCGGTGCTGACCAAAGGCATCGTCGCGCTGGTGCTGGCGGGCGCAACGCTCGTCGTGTACTCACTGCTCAATAGGGATTTCTCGCCTTGGCGGCGACTTGAGTTGATGCGCGGGCTGGCGCTTTTTCTGCTGATCGCCGCGCCCTGGTTCGCCGCCGTCTCGCTCGACAATCCCGAGTTCGCCCACTTCTTCTTCATCCACGAGCATTTCGAGCGATTTCTCACCAAGGTGCACGGGCGCTACCAACCATGGTGGTATTTCATTCCCGTGCTGCTTCTGGGCACCGTGCCGTGGACATTTCTGTCGCTGCATGCCGCAGCGCGCGCCTGGTTTGCCGACAGCACGGGGCGTTTCGCGCCGCGCCGCCTGCTGCTGGTCTGGATTGTCATCGTATTCGGCTTCTTCAGCGTTTCGAGCTCCAAACTGGCCTCTTACATCCTTCCGCTCTTCCCGGCCCTGGCGCTGCTGCTGGGGGATTTCCTGGCGCGCTGCGAGC
>CAISUK010000468.1 GCA_903888645.1 uncultured Pseudomonadota bacterium
CTGGCTTATCCTCACGAAGTTGTGCACAATCACCCCTCACGAGCGAGGGCGTGAGATCACACAATAATTCGTGCAGCGGCCAATTGGTTCTTCTCCGCGTAGCGGCTCCGTCCAACACTTTCGATTGCGCACCCACTAAGCAGAATTGCACTTCGAACTTGAAGTCGCGTATAAAATTCTTGAGTGAGCAAAGGCCGACACGCAACAAAGACTTTCTGGGAAAGCAAAGAGGATCTATACCTATCTCTTTGCCTAAGTATGGCACTGCATGCGGCGATTCTATCTCTGCAATTTGGCGCCGCCGGGAGGGGTTTACCGTGGTTCGGTTTCCCTTGGGATTCGCGTAGGGCGAGCGTTCCACCGATCCATGCGATTTTGCTCAGCAAGTCGTCACCAAGGGTAGGCCAAGAAAAAGTAACGCCCATTGAAGCCTCCTCCCACCCTCTCGGGGTAGTCGTGCGCCCAACTCGAGCAGTGGCAAGTGACGGGAGCCCCAATCTGACGGAAGCGATACCGGTCAGGCCAACGGCACCTAAGGCCAGGATTGTCGAACTGAAGTCTGAGCCAACAGTGGTGGGCGTCGTGGCGATTGCAAGCACGGTCGATCCAGAGCCACGCAACCCATCAACTGTCGTCAGCGTCAGTGACGTTGCCGTATTGAGTACGAATATTGAAAGCTCCTGTAGCATACCAGCGCTGAAGCAATCCTCGATAGACGAGAAACGTGAAGGCGTCAATGCGGTTAGCAAAGACGACCCCCGGAATACTGAAGTTCCAGAGCCGGGTCGAGTCAATGGCCCGCAAGAAATAGCGGCCCACGTCGAGGCAATCGAGACTAAGGATGAAGCCTTGACGAAGAAAGGTCTTGAGGATCTGGCGCAGATCGAGAACGCGAAGAGGATTGCCGAGCAGGCAGCCATGGCTCAGGCCCGGGAGGAAGCTCTGGAGAGGAAGCGTCTCGAGGATCTGGCGCAAATCGAGAAAACTAAGAGGATTGCCGAGCACGAAGCCATTGCTCAGGCTAAGGATGCGTCAGTGCGAAACGCTGCAGTTCAACCCGACAAGTTGGTCGTGAAGGAATACGTGCCAGTGGTGCCGTTCTCCGATAGGCCTGGCGACAGGTCGACGGACCGGGAACAGGCGGGCATCGCCGAGAAAGGCTTGGTCCAGCAGTTGATTAGCGGGCGAGAACTCGCGGCCCGGGCTTTGGATCAAGCCAGGAGCCCGCGTTTGGCCGCCCCGGCAACGAACCTTCAGATACCAGGCAACGCCGGGGAAGCATATTCGGCCGGGAATCCAAGGATATTCAACTCGCCTTTTACGGTGAGAGTTGGCGACAAAAAGTCGAGCGCATCGGTAGTGTGAATTATCCGAAGCTCTCGAAAAACCGTATCTACGAGCCACTGGTGACTACCGTAAGCATCAACAGCGATGGAACGCTTAACAGTGTCCGAATCGAGAAGAGCAGCGGGGACAAGAGTCTTGATGAATGGGTTCGAAAAATCGTCGAAATGAGCGCTCCATTTTCAGCCTTTCCACCGTCGCTCAAGCGTAGTTACGATGTCGTGGACATCACGCGGTCTTGGACGTTTCTGGAAGAGAGGCCAAGGATAAGTAGTCAGTTATGCCTGTTGAAATCACCTTGTCAAAGGTGGTTTTGCCGCGGCGGATTTCCCGGACTGATAGAGTCGGCGCCAGCGTCAATCGCCTCGGCACAGGTCCAGCGTGTACACTAGATATTCATCGTCTAACGAATACTCGAGTGTTTCGTAAAGGGCTTGCGCCTTGCGGTTGGTTCTGGTCGTGGCGAGCGTCAGACGCACGGCGCCGGTCTGCTCGGCATGTCTGCGCGCCGCATCCATCAGTGTGCGGGCAACGCCGGCCTGTCGGCTGCTTTCGACGACGAAGAGATCCTCGAGCGTCCACTGCCGACGCATGTCGATCGACGAAAATCCCGGATAGAGTTGGACGAAACCGACGCACTGTTCTGCACGCCACGCCAAGAGAATGACCGACTCGCGCAAGCCGAGCCGGTCGCCGAGATAGGCGCGGGCACCTTCGGGGTTGGAGGGCTGTTCGTAAAAAATCCGGTAGGCATCGAACAGCGGCACCAAGGTTTCAAGATCGGTCAGGCTCGCGTATTCAATTTGAATTGGGTTCATGGCAGGCCTTGGATGACATGAAGTCGCGTCATTCAAATGACGCCGGCTGCGGCGAGTGCGTCCAGTTGCCTATGGTCGATTTTCAGGATTTCGCCCAAGGCTTCGCGGGTGTGCTGGCCGAGCAATGGCGGCGGGTCGCGATATTCGATCGGCGTTGCTGATAGCCGAATCGGGCTAGCCACGAGCGGAACCGTGACGGCAGCGGGATGCGGCATCTCGATGCGCATGCCGCGAGCAAGCACCTGCGGGTCGGCGAAAACCTGCGCCAGATCGTTGATCGGGCCACACGGCACGCCAGCCTCCTCAAGACGGCTGATCCAGTCGGCTGTGGTCTTCATGACCGTTGTTTGGCGGAGCAACGGGATCAAGGCCTGGCGATGCGCGACCCGTGCGGCATTGGTGCGGAAATGCTCGTCGGTCGCCCATTCCGGATGACCGGCAACGCCACAGAACCTGCTGAATTGGCTGTCATTGCCGATGGCCAGGATCATGTCGCCGTCGGCTGTCGGAAAGTCCTGATAAGGCACGATGTTCGGGTGGGCATTGCCCAAGCGAATCGGCGCGTTGCCCGTGGTCAGGTAATTCATGGCCTGGTTGGCCAGACAGGCAACCTGCACATCCAGCAATGACAAGTCGATATACTGGCCACGCCCCGAGATGTTTCGGTAGACTACCGCCGCCAGAATCGCATTGACCGCGTAGAGCCCTGTCAATATGTCGGTTAGAGCTACGCCAACCTTGGCCGGGCCGGCGCCTTCGTCGCCATCCTTGCGGCCGGTGATGCTCATCAGACCACCCAGTCCCTGGATCAGGAAATCGTAGCCGGCGCGCGTTGCGTAAGGCCCATCCTGGCCGAAGCCGGTGATCGAGCAATAGATCAGTTGCGGATTGATTTTCTCCAGCGATGCGTAATCCAGTCCATATTGAACCAGCCCGCCGACCTTGAAATTTTCGATGACAATGTCGGATTTGGCTGCCAGTTGGCGGACCAATTCCTGCCCGTGTTCCTGGGCGATATCGATGGTGACTGATTTCTTGTTGCGGTTGGCACACAGGTAGTAGGCGGATTCCGATGTGTCGTTACCGTCGGCGTCTTTCAGATAGGGCGGTCCCCAGCCGCGCGTGTCGTCGCCGGCACCGGGGCGTTCGACCTTGATGACTTCCGCGCCCAGATCGGCCAGCACCTGGCTCGCCCAGGGACCGGCGAGAATTCGCGAAAGATCCAGAACCCGCAGGTGGGACAGAGCACCGGTCACGCTGAATTGAAAGTCTGTCTGGTTGAGCGATTCGCAGAAGGCGGCGATGCACTGCTGCGCTTGCCGTCAGGCGCTGCCAAGTGTCCTGCCACCGCCGGCAACTCGTGTCTGGCCGTCAGGGCCGTAGAGGGCGGCCTTGTCGCCTGCCGCAAGCAGCACTGTAAGCGCCTGCTGGTTGTAGCGCATGCGTTCTGCGATCAGTTTGCCGTTAACCGTATTGAGTTCCCGCGCCTGCGCGGCGAGATCTAGCAGCGTCTGCCAAACTTTGCCGGGTGCCGGATCGGCGATTCCGGCCAGCCAGGTGGCCATTGTCACTGGCGACTTTCCGGCCGCATTCAGTGCTCGCTGACGTCGCTCAGCCAGATCGGAAAGCCGGGTCGCCAATTGGCTCTTTTGTTCAGCGAGAGGCATCAGGCGATCGATATCGCCTGTGGCCAAAATCTGCTGTTCGTCTTCGAGGACGGCAATAAAACGACGAATGGCCGAGATTTCCTCGGCCATGAGATGGTTCAGCGATTCGGTAGACACGCCGGAGTCGCCGCTCGACTGCGTCAGTTGCCAGCCCCCAGCATCTGGCTGACGCTGTCGATCAGCCCGGCAGCGATTCGTTCGGGATTGATCGTGAAGCGGCCTTCGCCGATCGCCTGCTTGATTTCGGCGACGCGCTGGGCATTCACCGCCGGTGTCGCCGCCAAGCTTGCCTCTACTGATTGAAGCTGGGCGGATAGCGGCGAAAGCTGCACCTGAACCGTGTCCGAAGACGCTGGGGTTGGCGATGGCGTTGCCGTGGCAAGCCTGGTTTCGCTTTGCCGTGTCGCCGTCCCACCCTTTGCCCCGTTGACGGACTTGACTGAATTGTCGATTTTCACGCTGAAATCCTTTTCATTAACACCGCTCTGGGCATTCTAACGGCAAAGCAGGCAGAAACTTGAACTCCGCCGAGGCTCAATAGTTGATCTCGACGATACCTCCGGCGCGGGCGATGCCGCTGACCACTTGACCAGTATTCAGTCGGACCTGGGCAACCTGACCAGCGCCGGCATTGTTCAGCGCCCGGCCATCGTTGGCAACCTGGAATCCAGGTCCCAGCGATACCACCTTGACGCTTTGACCTTGCTGCACGACCAGTGGCTGCAGCAGCATGTCGGCGCGCAGCGGCCGCCCGGCAGCGATCGACTTGGCCGCGGTTCGACCCACAGCCTGCGCCGTCTCGCCAAGTATCCCATTGGGCAGCTCGGTCAAATCGCCGCTCTGCCTGGACAAGTCGGCCTCGGTGATGGTCTGTCCCTGAGTCAAGGGTCGCGCCGTGATCAGATATTCCCCGGACACACGCACCTGAACTGGCACATAGAGGCTCCAGGCGGCATCGGCCTGGCAGCGCACCACGACGTTGCTGCGTCCCCAAAGCCGGCCGCCTTGTGGCAAGGCAACGTCAAAGCTGGCACAGGGCGCCAGCCCGTTGTTCGGATCGACATTACCGACGCTGAATTTGACCTGACCTGGCAGCCCGCGCGTCTGCACGCGCAGAAAATCTTCGATAGCCTGTTTCACCGGGGCCGGATCCTGACGCGCAGAAACGGCGAACGGCAGAAGCGCCAAGAACAAAAAGACGTAACGGACCATGAACGGATTGAATCACGGTCAGGGGATGGCGGCAAGTTGAAGCTGAGGTCCTTTTCCCCCTCTCCCCCGGCCCCTCTCCCGCGAGTGGAGAGGGGGGCGAATCGGCCGTCCCCGTGTCGTGCTGCTGCCGGCAAAACTTGCCGGCGCGGTAGTGGCGGCCGCGCAAACGCGGAAAGAGCAGGTGAAAAAAGGCTCTGTTCATGGGTTACTCGAAAACCGTCGCGACAAGAAACCCGTGGCACGGATGGTGCATTGCCCCTCATGCATTCCCTTATCGAGACCCGCCATGATCAGCCGCATCGATGCAGAACTCCATACCACCCAGACGGCGCTGAATATGCGTGCCTACCGGCAGGAGTTGCTGGCATCCAACATTGCCAATGCCGATACGCCGAATTACAAGGCGCGCGATATCGATTTCAAGTCGGCATTGGGCAATGCGCTAGGTGCTGGCGGTGCCACCGGCGGCCAACTTTCTCTGGCGGCCACTTCGCCGCGCCACCTCCAGGCCGATGGCGCCAGCCCCTATGCGGCGGCGGTGCTCTATCGCACCGAACAGCAGTCGGCAGTGGATGGCAACACGGTCAATATGGACGTCGAGCGCAGCAGTTTCGCCGACAACGCCGTGCATGTGGAAGCACTATTGAGCTTTGTCCGCCGCAAACTCGGCGACTTGAACACGGCGATTACGGGGTAAGACCATGAGCCTTTTTAATGTCTTCAGCATTGCCGGTTCCGCACTGAATGCCCAGTCGGCGCGCTTGAATACGACGGCGAGCAACCTCGCCAATGCCGACAGCATGGTCGGCGCCGATGGCAAGCCGTATCGCTCCAAACAGGTGGTGTTTCAGGCGACGCCCATCGGCAATGAAGGCGGCCAAGGCGTGCGGGTTACCCAGGTGGTCGATAGCGCGGCGCCGCTGCGCATGCATTACGACCCGAAGAATCCGGCGGCCGATGAGCAAGGCAATGTGGCGATGCCCAACGTCAATGTCGTCGAGGAAATGGTGAACATGATTTCTGCCTCGCGTTCCTATCAGAACAATGTCGAGGTGATGAATACCGCCAAGAATCTGCTTTTGAAGACGCTCGCGATTGGCCAATGAGCAGGGAAATAAGCGGGCCATCGAGCAGGCCAATCGGTGATCGAGAAATTCCGCAGGAAATGACGAAGCAAAGGACAAGAAAATGACAACCGCCACCGCCACCAGTAGTCCGACGCAGGCGATTTACGCTGCCCTGAATTCGAACGGCACAAAAAGCGCCAGCACAGCCACTAACGCTGGCCAGGCGCAGCAGGATCGATTCCTGAAATTGCTGACAACGCAACTGCAGAATCAGGATCCACTCAATCCACTCGACAACGCGCAGATGACTTCGCAGTTGGCGCAGATCAGCACGGTTGACGGTATCGAAAAACTCAATGCGACATTGCAAACACTGCTCAGTAACGCCAACGATACGCAGACCATGCAGGCGGCGGCACTGGTCGGCCATGGCGTTCTGATTGCTGGCAGTTCGTTACAACTGGGGCAAGCGGGCGGGCTCGGTGGTATCGATTTGCCGACTCCGGCCGACAAGGCGACTGTGACCATCAGCGATGCCAACGGACTCGCCGTTCGGACGCTCGATCTTGGTTCTCTTGATGCCGGCACCCACAACTTTACCTGGGATGGCAAAACCGACGGTGGCGCGGCGGCGGCCACTGGGGCTTACACTTTCTCAGTTGCGGCGGTACAGGGCGGCAATTCTGTCAAGGCCACGACCCTGCAACTCGGCGTTGTTTCGAGCGTCACCCGCACCAGCACCGGATTCAATCTCGATCTCGGCGCGCTCGGTCAGTTCGGCATGGCCGACGTCAAACAAATCCTCTAAACATCAGGAGACCAACATGGCTTTCCAAACCGCGCTGTCCGGCCTCAATGGCGCATCGAGCGCGCTCAATGCCATTGGCAACAACATATCCAACTCGGGAACCGTCGGCTTCAAGGAGTCTGCGGTGCAATTCGCCGACGTGTTCGCCGCATCGCTGGCGGGCGCAGGTGCCAGCCAGACCGGCATCGGCACCAATGTTGCGGCGATCAGTCAGCAGTTCACGCAAGGCAACATCTCGACCACGAACAATCCGCTCGATATCGCCATC
>CAISUK010000469.1 GCA_903888645.1 uncultured Pseudomonadota bacterium
AGCGTTTGCAGTGTTGAGGCGGCTGGCATTGCGTAGCTCGAAGTCAAATCGTCAGAACCTTGTGTTTGTCATAGATCGCCACCGGAAAATTCCGGACGGCGGGTGGCGGCGTGTGTCTAAACTTCAGTTATTCTTATAGACCAACTTCGCCAGGCGCGAGATAACCACAGACCTCGAGATCGAAGCCGGCCATGCTCGGAATCCGGCGTGGGCTGGCAAGCAGGCGCATCTTGCCGACACCGACATCACGCAGAATCTGCGCACCGATGCCATAGAGACGCGGGTCCCATTTGGCCGCCTTTGGCCCGCCGCTGCCATCGCCACGCAGGGTTTCCAGCAAATCCTCGCCGCTGGCCTTGCGATGCAGCAACACCACCACGCCGCGGCCGCGTTTGGCGATGACCTGCAGGGCCTGATTGACGCTGAAGGTATGGTGCAAACTGGTGCTGTCGAGAAAGTCGAGTATCGATCCGGGTTCATGCACGCGCACCAGCGTTTCCTCGGCTGCGACGATCTGGCCACAGGACAGCGCCAGATGCACCTCGCCGCTGCTCTTGTCCGAAGAGGCGCGCAAGCGGAACTTGCCGTAAATATTGGTAACTTCCTTGTCGATCACTCGTTCCACCAGCTTTTCGTTCTCGCTGCGGTAATGGATGAGGTCGCGGATGGTGCCAATCCGTAAACCATGTGCATTGGCAAAGTCGATCAGATCCGGCAACCGCGCCATAGTGCCATCGTCCTTGAGGATCTCGCAGATCACCGCCGCCGGTTCCAAGCCAGCCAGTTCGGCCAGATCGCAGCCAGCCTCGGTATGACCGGCGCGTACCAGCACGCCTCCCTTCTGCGCCATCAAGGGGAAGATGTGGCCAGGTTGCACCAGGTCGCCGGGCTTGGCGTTTCTGGCCACAGCGGCCAGCACGGTGCGGGCACGATCCTGCGCCGATATGCCGGTAGTCACTCCAGTTGCAGCCTCGATTGAAACAGTAAATGCGGTACCGTGCTGGGTGCGGTTGTCGCGCACCATCAAGGGCAGATCGAGTTGCCGGCAGCGCGTTTCGGTGAGCGTCAGGCAAATCAGGCCGCGGCCGAAACGGGCCATGAAGTTGATCGATTCCGCTGTGGCAAGCTCGGCGGCGATGACCAGGTCGCCCTCATTTTCGCGGTCTTCTTCATCAACGAGGATGACCATCTTGCCAGCGCGCATCTCGGCAATGATCTCCTTGATCGGACTGATGCTCATTGGTCGGCCTCCTTCATGCGCTCGACGTAGCGGGCGATCAGGTCCACTTCAAGATTGACCCGGCTGCCCGGCTTGAGATGCTTGAGCGTGGTGACTTCGACCGTATGCGGGATCAGGTTGATCGAGAATTCGGCGCCTTCGGCGACGTCGCGGACCGTGTTGGTCGTCAGGCTCACGCCATTCACCGCAATCGACCCCTTGCGCGCAATGTAGCGGGCGAGAGCCTTGGGCGCGCGGATCACCAGTTCATGGGACTCGCCGATGCGTTCGAATTTGACGACCTCGCCGACACCATCCACGTGGCCCGATACGAGGTGACCACCGAGACGATCGGCCAGGCGCAGCGCCTTTTCCAGGTTGATCTCGCCACCGCCTTCGCCCCCACCATTGTCGCCAATGCCATCGAGGCCGACCGTACAATCGAGCGTCTCACGCGAAACATCGACCCGGAAACCGGCGGCGATCCTTTCGACCACGGTAAGGCAGACGCCATTGCAGGCTATCGAGTCACCGACGCCGATGTCGCCCATGTCGAGCGCGCCGGCATCGACGTCGAGGCGAACGCCCTTTTCAAGCGCCTCGATACGGGCAATTCTGCCTGTCGAGGCAACGATACCGGTAAACATGGAATGGGCAGAGGTTGTTGCGGAAGGAGTGCAATTCTACGGGAAAGCCATTGCGGGCAGCAAAATGGCATGTCGCCGGGGGGTGCAAAATCCGCAACAAGCTATCGCTCTCTAGGGGTTAATATCGTCACCAGGTGCATGACTGCAGGCCAACGTCCCTTGCCGGGACGCGACGACGATCCGATCGGTCATGCACTTCCGGGAGAATGCATGGTCATGGATGTGCAATCGGTGCTCTACGTCAGGCTGCCCTGCTGGAAAATTTACCCGGGCGGCGTCATCTATGTCGCCGATTACGTGCACAAGCAACGGCCCGGTGTCCGACAGCATTTACTTGACCTGGCGCTGGTACCACCGAGCGAGCGACGACATGCCCTCGTCGAGACGCTCAACCAATGCAAGCCGGACATAGTCGCTTTTTCCTGGCGCAACATGCAGTCCTTCGGCCCGCATCCAGAGGACGACGCCCTCAGTGTTGTGATGAATTTCGACCACTCGCCGAGTTGGTGGCGCAAGGCGCGCGCCGCCAAGGATGCCGCGCGCATCATCTGGGACTACACCGCCAGTCGCCTGCAAAACTTCGCCTATATGAAGCTTGTGCGGCGCCTGCTGCCCCAGAGCCGAATCGTTGTCGGCGGCACCGCCGTCTCGATCTTCGGCAAATACGTGACATCGAAATGTCCGTCCGACACGATCGTGGTGGTCGGCGAGGGCGAGGATACGATGCTGTCCATCGTCGATGGCTTTGCGGTACCCGTCGGCGAGTTCTTCTACAAGGACATTGCTGGCCAAGTGACGCACCGAAGCCGCGCCGAGACCTTTGAACTGCTCCACCTGACGGCGGTGGATTTTCCCTACATCGAGTCGATTTTCCCCCGCTTCGGCGAATATCTTGACGGCGACATCGGCGTGCATACCAAGCGTGGCTGCCCGCTACAGTGCAACTTCTGCCTTTACAACAAGATAGAGGGGCAGCATCAGCGCTATCGCGATCCGGCCGAAATCGCCACCGAAGTGGAAACACTCAACCGGCGCTATGGCGTCAAGCGGATCTGGTTTACCGACGCCCAGTTTTGCTCCACCAAGCGCAGCGTCGAGCATGTCGAGCACATTCTCGACGAATTCCTGGCGCGAAAAATCGATGTCCGCTGGTCTGGCTACCTGCGCCTCAATCACCTGACGCCGGCGCTTGCGCAAAAGATGCTGGCGTCCGGCATTGCCAGCATCGACCTGTCGTTTACCGGCTCCCAGGAGATCATCGACATGATGACTTTGGGTTATTCCCTGGAGCAGCAGATGGAAGCTTTCCGCATGTTCAAGGCGGCTGGCCACACCGACCAGAAAGTGAAGCTCTACATGCCGCTCAACGCGCCGGGGGAGACGGTTTACACACTGCGCAAGAGCATCGACAGGATCAAGGATTTGTATACCCTGTTCGGTCGCGACAACGTGCTGCCTTTCGTCTTCTTCATCGGCATCCAGCCGGACACGCCGGTGGAACGGTTGCTGATCGGTCAGGGCTACCTGCCGGCTGACTACGATCCGCTCAGTTTCAATCCCTTCGTCATCAAGAAACTGCTCTATAACCCGATGCCGCTCGGTCGCCTGATCGGCCGCGCCTATCTGGAGGCACTCGAATCGCCGGGGGCGGACTTCGACTACATCGGCCGTGCCACCATGGACATCATCGACCGCGAACTGTCGAAGCCGGAAATCATCGCCGCCTGGAGCGTAGCGGAGCAACGCCGGTTTCCCACCGAAGGACTCGGCCGCCGCACTTTTCCCTTGCCGGTCGAGGGCAGCTCCGTGGCGAGACGCGACTGAAGCGGTATCGCGTCAGCGAGTGGCCCGATCAAGTGACGCAGTAAACGTCGGGACGTCCTGAAAGCCAACCACCCGGGAGCCTTCCACTTCCTTGCCGTGACTGTCGAAGAAGATTATGCCGGGCGGCCCGAACAGTTCAAATCGCCGCATCAGTTCGGCATCGTCCTGGCTGATCGCGGTGACATCCGCACGCAGCAAGGTGAACTTTGCCAACTTCGCGGCGACGCCTGGGTCGGCGAAGGTGAAGCGCTCCATCTCCTTGCAACTGACGCACCAATCGGCGTAGAAATCGAGCATCACTGGCCTGGTCGCGGCTTTCAACCTGGTATCGAGTTCGGCAACCGACTTGACTCGTTCAAATACCGGGCCGTGCGATTCCGCGGCGACCGCGCTACCCGGATTGCCGCAGTCGGCGGCCACCGCCTTGAGAAAGCCGAGCGGCTGCAGCGGATCGCGGCTGCCACCGAGTGCTCCGGCCAGTTGCGCTGCGCCGAACAGCAGCGCGGCAACCCCTAGTGCCTTGCCGAAGCGCTGCCAGCCGTGGGCATTGTGCGGCAGCGGATCGATCGCTTTGAGGTAGATTGCCGAGCCGATCAACAGCGCCGCCCAGGCCAGCATTAACGCAACCGCCGAAATGACCGGCGAAACCAGCCAGATGGCAACGCCAAGCAGGATGACGCCGAAGAATTTCTTCACCGCCTCCATCCACGGCCCGGAGCGCGGCAACAGGTGACGCGCCGAAGTGCCGACGATGATCAGCGGAAACCCCATGCCCAGCGCCATGACAAAAAGGGCGACCCCACCCAGCACCGCGTCGCCGGTCTTGGCGATGTAGAGCAGCGCGCCAGCCAGCGGCGCGGCAACGCAGGGCCCGACGATGATCGCCGACAACGCACCCATGGTGACGACGCCATGCAGGCTGCCGCCCTCCTGGCGATTGGCTTCCTCAGACAGCTTGCTTTGCAGTGCCGTCGGTAATTGCAGTTCGTAAAGGCCGAACATCGACAGCGACAGCACCACGAAAACCAGGGCGAAGGCGCCGAGCACCCAGGCATTCTGCAAGGCCGCTGAGAGCATGGTGCCGGACAGGCCAGCGGCGATGCCGGCGGCGGCATAGCTGATCGCCATACCAAGTACATAGGCGCTGGAGAGAATGAATGCGCGTGATTTGGTGATGTTGTGGCCGTGGCCGACGATGATCCCGGAAAGGATCGGCACCATCGGGAAAACGCAGGGCGTGAACGCCAGTGCCAGTCCGGAGCCAAAGAAGAACAGCAGGATGGTCCAGACGCTGGCATTCTTCAATAACTGGGATATTCGCGATGTCTCGTCACCACCTTCAGTCGCCGGAGCGGCGCGCTCAACGGTGGCGGGAGCGCGGGCTTCGACCACGGGTGCCATGGACAATGTTGCCGCCGGAGCAAGGCTCTGCAATGGCGCCTTGGCTGAACCGGGCACCTTGAGCGTCGGCGCCGGCGGCGCCGCTTCAGTTGCGCCAACCAATGTCAGGCGCGCCTCCTGCGGCAGCGGCGGATAGCAGATGCCCATGTCGGCGCAACCTTGCGACCTAGTCTTCAGCGTAATCGCTGTCCCTGCAACGCCGCCCGCCTCGATCGGGACAATTATCCTAACGTCATTTCGGTAGATTTCGACATCGCCGAAGTTTTCGTCGTGCTTCTTCTTGCCCGGCGGCAGCGTCGGCGTGCCGAGCGTTACCGTCGCCGGCTCGACGGCAAACTTGAACTTCTCCCGGTACATGTAATAGCCGTCGGCGATCTGCCAGTGCGCTTCGATCGTTCGCGCATCGACAACCCGCGCCGAGAACTGGTAGGCCTTGTCCGGTTCGAGTGGCTCGGCGGCAATCACGCCATGTGCGAAAACGGCGCACAGCAGTGAAAGCAGAAATTGGTTCAGCATGAATTTTGTTGAAGCGTGGTCTCGGCCTCTATCCAGCCGAGATAGCCGGGCAGACCGCAGGCAATTGGGACAGCGACGATTTCGGGAAGTTCATAAGGGTGCCGTTCACGGATCGCCGCTTCCAGGGCAGCGTATCGGGCGGTCGTCGTTTTCAGCAGCAGAGGCACTTCCTCGGCCGCCTCGATCACGCCTTGCCAGCGATAGACGGAACGACATGGCGCCAGAATATTGGCGCAAGCGGCGAACCGGTGCTCGACGAGATGCGCGGCCAAGGAAGCTGCGGCATCGTGGTCGGGCATATTGGTGAATACAAGCAAAGCAGACATCGACGGATTTTACCTACTTCAACAACCGTCGCCGTGTCAGCCCCTGGGCCAGCCACCAGCCTACGAGTGCCGTCAGCGCCAGCACCCCGGCGTGCAATCCGACATTGTCCGGTACGCGGCCGAAAATCAGCGGTCGCACCAGTTCCACCGTGTGCGTCAATGGCAGCCATGCTGAAACAGCGCGGATCGCTTCCGGCAATTGTTCGGTCGGAAAGAAAACGCCGGAGAGCAGCGCCATCGGCGTGATGAACAGCGTAAAGTAATACATGAAGAAATCGAAACTGGGCGCGAGGGCGGTGACGATCAGGCCGAGCCCGGCAAAGGTCAGTCCGGTGAGGAAGATCACCGGCAA
>CAISUK010000470.1 GCA_903888645.1 uncultured Pseudomonadota bacterium
CCTTGACGGATTCAAACAAGTCAATGACCGCTTCGGGCACCAAGCCGGCGACGATGTTCTGAAAGCGGTGGCAGCGCGCCTGACCGGCGTCGTTCGAGAGGTTGATACGGTTGCCCGATTGGGCGGAGACGAGTTCGCCGTTGTGGTAGCAGATATTCATGAGCAAGCAGATGCTTGCGGCATCGCCGACAAGATTCTCGACGCGCTGGTGTTACCCATCCCTTCTGGCTTTGATGAGCCTTACCGGGTCGGCGCCAGCGTTGGAATCAGTGTGTTTCCTGACGATGGCAGCGAAATCGACAACTTGCTGGCAGGGGCCGATAAAGCCATGTATGCAAGCAAGAAAAACGGGAAGAACCGCTACACCTTGACAGTTCAGGGGGGCGCGCAAGCGAAAACCACTTCATGGATGACATTCCATCCATCGTATGAAAGCGGGATTGCAGAAATCGACTCTGAGCATCGAAGGTTGGTCGCATTGATAAATTCCTTGAACAATGCCATCAACACGAATGAGTCCTCCGATCTCGTTGCCAGAAAGCTGGATGAATTGATTGCTTACACTGAGCTCCACTTTTCAAATGAGGAGGCGCTCATGCGCAAGCATGAGTATCCCGAGTACGTCGCGCACAAGAAGGTTCATGCCGATCTGCTAACCGAGGTCGAGCGATGCAAGACACAGTTGGAAACGCCCGGCCGCGAGTTGGTGGTTCTGCAAACCATCAAGGAGTGGCTGGTTGCTCATATCGAGTTTTCCGACAAGGTGATGGCGGAGTATCTGAAGCAATGAGGTCGATGAAACCGGCGTGTATGCCGATCAAGAATCTCCCGCTCCTGCTGACCGAGACACCAACTTTCTCGGCCCGCATATCACACACGCATCTGCTGCTCACGTAAGCGCTGGCGTTCCAAGGCACGACGGTCTGGTTACTCAGTTTTCCTTGTCAATCCGGCGAGATAACCGCTCGCCAAAGTTGAAACACCTTCAATCGCTCTAGAACAGCTCGACATTCGACCCACCGCTTGAGCCCGGGCTTGTCGCCGAATTTCCCGCCGCCTGTTGGTGGCTGTTGCGCTGCTTGTCCATCACGTAGGAGTCGTACAGCTCGCTCACGTGCTGCTCGAGCGGGACAAATGAGCCGGTGGCCTCTTCCGCCTGAATGAGCCTGCCGGCGAGCAATTCTGCATGAGAATCAAGCTTGTCCAGGGCGGCGAGGACGGTTTCAATCTGCTGCCGGGTGATGTCCTGGAACTGCACGCTGGCCAGGGTATCCATGAACATCCGGCCGAGCTCGCCGCTGGATTCCTGCATGGACTGCGCCATCCGTACGTCGTTTTCGACCAGGCCGTGGTAGCCCTCGCTCAGTCGGCTGAGTTTCTCGGCGAATTCGCTCAGCGCCACCTGCTGTTCGCGAATGGAACTGTCCAGCAGCTTGTTCTCGAACTGGGTTCGGATCGACTCGGCAACCGTATGGATGCCCTTGCTAATCTTGGTCACTGCACTTTCGGTTTCCTGCGAAAGCTTCCGCACTTCGTCGGCGACGACGGCGAATCCCCGCCCCTGCTCGCCGGCACGGGCGGCCTCGATGGCGGCGTTCAGGGCCAGCAGGTTGATCTGCTTGGAGACATGGCGAATGAGCACGATCAAGGTGTTCAGCGACTCCGTCTCGCTCACGACCGTCGTGATGCGGCGCTGGTCTTCGACGGCCTCTCCCTGCCGTTCCTGGATGAAACTGTGCATCCGTTCGATCAGCACCTTGTTCTCATCGACTTCACCAGCCGAATTCTGGGAAATCGCCGCCGAGGTTTGCGAGGATTCTTTGACAAGCGCATCGAGTCGGGTGACCACACCGTCAATGGTCTGCAGGCGCTCGGCGATGTCGTAGGCGGCCTTCTCCGATTCCTCGATCACGCTCCTGAGTTGGCCACGGAGAATATCGTTGAACTTGCGCATGCTGTTCAACTCGCCCGCCACCTCGCGCCCGGTATCTTCCAATTTCTCGATCTGGGTGAGGACACCGACGTCTTGCGTGGCCAAGCCGAAAAGCATATCGCGAAAGAAGAGACGCGACGACAGACGCTGCGCGAAAAAGACAATCACGAGCGTCACAATGTTGCTCAGGACGATGGCCAGTCCCTGCGAAACGCCCAATCCCGGCAGGAAAGTAGTGCTAAACCAATTGCCGTCGAAGTAGTCGACAATCGAAACCACTAAGCAGACCACCACAAAAACGATCAGCGAGCGGCGATTCCATTGGGTGATGTCCATGAGCGCTTATCGGCTTGCGGTGAGGGACGGGGTCAGCGTCCGGCGTTGTTGGAGGCGGTCCACCAATTCATCGAGCTCTTGCTGCAGTTGAATAAAGGCGTCCCACATCAGCTCTGACACGGACAGCACCCGCTTGAGGGCCACCGGCGAGCGCAGACAGGTCATGTCGATGCGGAATTGCAGACCTCTCAGTTGCCGCTGCTTTTCAGGAAACGATTGGATCGCACCTTCGATCAGCTCTTGTCTCCACGCGTCGAAGGCCACCGGGTCGGTGGCGGCCAGCGCCATGGCGCTGTCGAAATCGATCGAATCCTGGAAAGCATGCGGGTCCGGGGCGACTTCGGAGGCTTGTTCAGCCTCCCTCTGCCGATCAGGGACACATGAAGTCTTTACCAAACGGAGATCAGCAGCCATGCCTATTTCCTCAACTGATGGGCCCATCAATAAACCTGCTGTACACCGCATTGCAACAACCGTCAGACAGGCAGTTCGACGTCGCTCGACATCGTTGAATCCCATGCTGCCATAGTGCACGGGCGATGCGAATATTACTCAACAAAATACTGCATCGCCACCGTAGAATTTTCCGGTGCTACGTCGCCAGGCACGAGATGACGTGGTTTCGCCGTTGGACAAAGCTAGCCGGCACCAGATTCGAATGGTCTGGACCCGCTGCGCTCGACCGCGCCGACAAGTGTGCAGACGAATCTTGCCCGCACTCCGGTTATGGCTATCACCGAATTTGAATAAGCTACCAATCTGAAAATCAGCATGATTCATACGGAACGCGCGTTGAGCGGCCAAATATGCCTGCTCGATACATCTTACATCAGTGGCTTTAGCATATTGCACCGCAACATGCTAAATGGATGTCGCCGGCGTAATCTGGCGATATCGACTTATTCACACCATAAGAAAAAGTGACTTGAACTTATGGTTTGGCCC
>CAISUK010000471.1 GCA_903888645.1 uncultured Pseudomonadota bacterium
AACAAGTCATCCGCATCCGCACCGGCGAGTCCGGTGAGGACGCGCTCTAAGGGGAACAAGATGAAGAAATTGATTGCTCTTATCCTGACGGTCGCAGCCGTCGGCTTCGGCGGCGCGACTTACGCCGACGACAAGCCGGCGGCCACGGCAGCTCCTGCGGCGGCAGCCGCGGAAGCGAAACCTGCCGATGCCAAACCTGCTGAGGCGGCGGCTCCGGCCGCTGCACCAGCGGCAGCGGCGACTGCCACAGCGGCTGCAGCCACCGCTCCTGCTGCGGCCCCTGGCGCAGCACCCGCCGCGGCAGCAACTCCGGCACCCACGCCGAACAAAGGCGACACCGCCTGGATGATCGTCGCCACGGCGCTCGTCATCATGATGTCGGTGCCTGGCCTGGCGCTGTTCTACGGCGGTCTGGTCCGCGCCAAGAACATGCTGTCGGTGCTGATGCAGGTGTTCGTCATTTTCTCGCTAGTCAGCGTGCTGTGGATTCTTTATGGCTACAGCGTTGCCTTTAACGAGGGGAACGCCTTCTTCGGCAATTTCGCCAAGGTCTTGCTCAGCGGCATGACGCCTGACTCGACGACGGCAACCTTCAGCAAGGGCGTTGTCATACCCGAATTGATCTTCGTCGGCTTCCAGGGCGCCTTTGCGGCGATCACGGTGTGCCTGATCATCGGTTCCTTCGTCGAGCGCGTTAAGTTCTCTGCGCTGCTGGCGTTTGCCGTGTTGTGGCTGACCTTCAGCTACCTGCCGATCGCCCACATGGTGTGGTTCTGGCAAGGTCCGGACGGCTACACGTCGGCTGAAGCGGCCGACAAGCTCAACGCCACCGCTGGCTGGCTGTTCCAGAAGGGCATACTCGACTTCGCTGGCGGTACCGTCGTGCATATCGACGCGGCTGTTGCCGGCTTGGTAGGTGCCTACGTGATCGGCAAGCGTGTCGGCTACGGCAAGGATTCCATGGCGCCGCATAACGTGCCAATGACCATGATCGGTGCTTCGCTGTTGTGGGTGGGCTGGTTCGGTTTCAACGCTGGCTCGGCACTCGAAGCTTCCGGCGGTTCGGCTCTGGCCTTCATCAACACCTGGCTGGCTACAGCGGCTGCAACGCTGTCGTGGATCTTCGCCGAGTGGGCCTTCAAGGGCAAGCCTTCGATGGTTGGCGCGGCATCCGGTGCGGTTGCCGGCCTGGTAGCCATCACCCCGGCTTGCGGCTTCGTCGGTGTCGGCGGTGCCCTGGTGATCGGTCTGGCTGCTGGCGTACTCTGCCTCTGGGGTGTCAATGGCCTGAAGAAGATGCTCGGTGCGGATGACTCGCTCGACGTGTTCGGTGTGCATGGCGTCGGCGGCATTCTCGGCGCCCTGCTGACGGGCGTGTTCTGCGCCCCCAGCCTCGGCGGAACCGGCATTTACGACTACGTCGCCAACAAGGTGGCCGACAACTATTCGATCATGGATCAAGTGATCGTCCAGGCCACCGGCGTGGGCGTTACCCTGGTCTGGTCTGGTGTGGTCGCTTTCGTTTCCTACAAGCTGATCGATATCGTCATCGGCCTGCGTGTGGCGGAAGACGAAGAGCGCGAAGGTCTCGACCTTTCCTCGCACGGCGAGTCTGCCTACCACTCCTGATTTACCCTCTCCTCCTGATGTACTTCGCGGGCGCTTCGGCGCCCGTTTTTTTTCGTATTTTTTTTCGATGCGCTGCAGCGGAGCGACAGGGTAAAATCACCCGCTTACCCAATCATCCGAAAATTCAATCGACATGTCCCGTCCTGCCAACGATACTTTTCTCCGCGCCCTGCTGCGCGAGCCGACCGACTACACGCCGCTGTGGCTGATGCGCCAGGCTGGCCGCTATCTGCCGGAATACTGCGAAACGCGCAAACGCGCCGGCAGTTTTCTTCAGCTCTGCAAATCGCCGGCGCTCGCCTGCGAGGTCACGTTGCAGCCGCTGGCCCGCTACAACCTCGATGCCGCGATTCTCTTCTCGGACATCCTCACCGTACCCGATGCAATGGGGTTGGGCCTCTATTTTGCCGAGGGCGAAGGCCCGAAGTTCGAACGGCCGCTACGAGAAGAATGGGAAATCCGTAACCTGGCAGCGCCCGATCCGACCGCCGAGCTGCGTTATGTCATCGACGCCGTCGGCGAAATTCGCCGTGCCCTGGGCAATTCGGTGCCACTGATCGGTTTTTCCGGCAGTCCGTTTACACTGGCCTGTTACATGGTCGAGGGCGGTGCTTCCGAAGACTATCGGCGCGTCAAGACGCTGATGTACGAGCGCCCCGATCTGATGCATCACATTCTTGATGTCACTACTCTGGCGGTGATCGCCTACCTTAACGCGCAGATTGCAGCCGGCGCCCAGGCAGTGATGATTTTCGACAGCTGGGGTGGGGTATTGTCGGACCACGCCTACCGCACCTTCTCGCTCGCCTACATGCAGCGCATCGTGGCCGGCCTGACCAAGGAAAGCGAGGGCAACCGCGTCCCTAATATCGTCTTCACCAAGGGCGGTGGCCAGTGGATCGAGG